>CALRBJ010000036.1 GCA_943354205.1 Candidatus Nomurabacteria bacterium | reverse complement strand
AAAAGTTTTACTGTGAATGCTGTCTCCACCGGCCAACATGTCGGTAAAGTTTGGCCACACCACGATAGATGGAGTAAAGAAGCTTGAACCCACATAACTATTTTCTTCGGTGTTTTCTAGGGTATTCGAGTCCTTTTCGATTGCTTTGTGCACTAATGTGTTTGTATATTCCAGACCATTAGAAACCGGTGTTTCGTATGTAGTGCTGGATTCGGCAGTAAATGTTTGCTCGGGGGTCACTATGCTTTGGTTGTTTTTATCTATAACTCGAAAGACAAAGTCTTTATTTGCATTTCCATTTTTTACACCCGGAATTTCTATCGCAACCCAAAAAGACTGTTCGCCACTGGTTGGAAAATCGCTATCTTCTGTTTGGAAATGATTGTTCGCATAGTCTACTTCAGAAAATGAGCCCCCAACTTTCTTTATTTCTGGCAAAAGGTCTGGACTGACTTGGGCGTCGCCCTTGTTCACTAGTACCTTCGCAATATATTCATATTTGTTTGCTCCTTCCACAACCACCCGCCCCTCGCTTATTTGAATACTTTCAGTGGAAGCCCTTGCTGTATTAAGAGAAACAGAAAATCCAAAAAATAGTGTTAAGGATAGTATTAAAAATATTTTAAAAATTTTTTTCATTATTTCAAAATTACTTTCAGCGCGCCGGTAGTGGCGCCGAAAAGTTTGCTTAGGTTGGTAATACTTAAAGAAATGGTCGCCACCTGCCCGCTCTTGCTATTTGGGAAGCTCATCAGAAGTTCGTTCTTTTTTGCTGGAGTGGACACCTGTTCTCTGCCAGAATACCAATTGTACGACAATCTCGTGCTATCGATGTTCTTTGGGTTTATAAAATACGGCTCCGCCACCACGGTGACTTCTTTTGTATCTACTAAGAGCCCGTCTCCCCCGATCGCATTGTTATAGTCTGCGCCCAAGAGCGGAATTTTTTTATAGAAAATTATTTTTGGTGTGGATAAATGTATAGAAGTATTGCCTGATCCCCCAGTGTGGTTCGAGACCGACGAGGCGCTGACATCGACACGCTCTTCTTCGTCTAGATAGCTGGCGTACACATCGAAATAGTTTTTACCAAAACCAGAAGCGCTGGCATCGGGCTTTAGATTCTTTTGCCAAGAATAAACTAGGTCACTTCCTTTTATGATGGAACCGTTTGTCGAACGAAGATTCGGCACAGCGACGAAGCGAATAGAGCTCTCGTTTAAAGGCAAGGCTTTTCCCCTGTAAAAAGGCGGGGTGTGGGCATCGGTGGCTTGCCAGAGCACATCGAGCTCGCCTGGGGTGATGGTGATGGATTTGTCGGCAGTATTAGCTTCTGCGGTGATGATGCTGGCCGAGACTTTTGTGGATGCGCCGACCGCGCCGGTTTTAAAAGAATAAGTATTCTTGCCCAAGCCGCCCGAAACAAACTTGCCATTCAAGAACCAGCTGATGGTGGCGCGGTTTATATCGGTGCTAAAACTGGTGATGGTGGCGACAGTATCGGTGTTTGGGCCTGGCGAGGCAGGGTTTATCGACAAGGAAATATCACTACTCTGGAAAAACTGGGCGTGGGAATAAGTAGAAGTAGAAAGTATAAGAATAAGTATAAATATGGGATATAGATATAGGGGGAAATGCGATTTCATTACCTAATATTTTAGCATAAAATGCAGTAGAATAAACACACAAACCCCCTAAATCCCCCTTGTCAGGGGGACTAAAATGCAGGGATTTCAGAGTTTCCTTCCAAATATTTCCTTCGTAGGCGAATTTTATCTAGCAGGTCGTTCTTTACAAATTCAACACTTTCACAAATTTGCTTGTTTGGGTATCTAATTATTTCTAAAAAAGCTCTTTTTTCAAGGGCGTTGTCACGTTCAATATCTCTTAATTTTGAAAACTTATGAATTTCCCCATCAATCTCAACAGCTAGTAAAAGATCTGCGCAATAAAAATCGACAATAAAGTAATCAATTGGTTTTTGTCTGCTAAATTTATGGCCAGTGACTTTCTTGTCTTTAAAAATGTTCTCCCAAGCAATTTTTTCTGCTTCCGTTTGATTTTTTCGAAGTTCTCGAGCTCTCAATACAAGATTTTTATCGTATTGGACAAATGTGTCGTGAATTTTCTTCCCGCCCCTGACAAGGGGAGGGTTAGGGAGGGGTTTGATTGGCTTGTTTTCTCCCATTTTACTTTGCTCCAGTACTTTGAGCCCCCTCCAACTCCTCCTTTGCCTTCTTTATCTGCAATATCTGTGATGGGTCTGAGGTGATGATCTGGTCTTCGGTGTAGGAAGCGATGGTTTTTATGGCCACATGTTTGAGGCCGGCAAAGAAGATGCCTTCACCTAAGTCTGATTCTAGAAGCAGATACTTTTCTTCATCCGTTAGATTAAAAGTTTTTTGAAGTACATCCATGGTGGAAGGCGATTGTTTTAGAAGGAGCTGAATGGAAGAGTTTGTCACGATCGCTGTGCCGTACTGACTCTTCATAAAGTCGCCCACATCTTGGGTGATGGTGGCGAGGCCTAGGTAGTATTTGCGTCCGCGCTTGGCGATAGAGTAGAGGAAGCTCGCGGTATCATCGCTTTTCATCATCCACCATGCTTCGTCTACCACTAATAATCTTTTTTTCAAATTCTTCCGCACAGCATTCCAAATAAAATGAGTGACGATATACATGGCGACTGGCTTCAATTCGTCTTCCATGTCGCGCACGGAAAAGACGACAAATTTTCTATTGATGTCCACATTTGAAGGCTGGTTTATAAATGTTGCCCAGCTGCCGCGGGTAAATTTCGAAAGCCTCTGCACGATCGATTCGCTACCTTCCATGCCTGAGAGCACCATTTCAAAATCGGAAAGGAGCGGGGCTTCGATATTGGCAAAGTTCGACTCCGGAGTGATGTCTTTGATCGCATATGTCTCGGTGATGGCGCGGTCTACAATGGAATCTTCTTCTGGCGATAGTCCACCGAGCATGATTCTGAAAAGCCCAACCAAATTTATGATGTTTGAACGGAGCACATCGGCTGGCGACTCGTCTTCGCGCGCCACCGGTAGATCGAACGGATTTATATGGTGATTGGAAGAGAGAGAAATATTGAAATATCGGCCACCGATGGCCTCGGCCAAGTACTCGTATTCACGCTCCGGGTCGATGACTATGACTTCGGTGTCGAACATGAGCGTACGCAAAATTTCCAATTTGGTGGCGT
>CALRBJ010000035.1 GCA_943354205.1 Candidatus Nomurabacteria bacterium | reverse complement strand
GCTCAACATTTTGCTTTAAGTTGTCAGAGTAATACTTACTTTGTCCGAACGCCACTTGAAGCATAAACAGCCCCTGCGGAGTCGGTTCAAACCAAAATGTCGGAAAACGCAAAGAGACGATTTTGGAAGTGTCTACGGCGTAAATGATGCGACCTCCATCCACACTATTTCTCGCTAGTCGGTCAGGATGCCACGCGAGAATACCTACACCACCAATTTTTTCGACTTTTAGCATCATTTCGCCGAACACTTCTCGTCCCGGACTTTTTGCGCTTTTCGACTCTTGAAATTCCTCAAGAATTTCAAGATTTTCTCTGCTCGCAAATTCACGAAGTTCCACAAGTTGAGCTGGAATACTCATCACTTGCTTGTCATCATCTTCGGTGCTCTTGCGAGCGTAGAGAAAATATTTTGGTTTGGACATATAAATAGTTTTTGGATTCAAAAAATGACTAAACTATTAAGATCTCATTTCTTGCTTTCCGCCCGCCCTCCGAATTCGCCCGCGCCCGCAAGACGGAATTCACTTCATCACCCTACATCGCGCCTTCGGCGCGCGCCATTTTTTCGCTCACACCTCCCTTTACACACTTTCTATTTTGTGCTAATCTAAAAATCTAAATAGTTTTTTAAAATGGCAACAAAATATTCTTGGTATTCTCTGTCGAAGGCAACGGACTTCAAAGAGGCAAAAATACACTTAGCTCAAAAACCGTTTGATGCTTATAAGTCAGGCAAACCAAATCAGCATGATGTTTTGGTTTCTGTGCAAGGCGCGGAAAATGGCAAACCCATGACCACGATTGTCGCAGAAATATTCGACATGAATGCTCCGGTCGGAATCAGGAATCTAAATTTGGTTTTAAGGATTCATGAAAGAGGGATAATAAGTTTGGTAAAAGGTATCGGACTCAAGGCTTCTTTTCAAGTGAAGCTTACTCCGGAACTCTTTCCGCAATTATGGAGAGGAAAACCGGTCCAACTCTTGCGCACAATTAACTCGATTGAAAAAGCGTATTCAAAAAATTTGAGAATTGGCCATGTGCCTTGGACAGAAGATTTGTTCGCAGAAAAATTAAATAATTTTGAAAAGAAGCCCTACAAGCTGACATTCGAAGATTTGTTTAAATTGTTTCCCGAAATGTTTGCTTAGAAATTTTTGCAAACAAAAGCATCCCGCACATAGTATGTGCGGTTTTTTTTATTTAGCGTGAAGATAGAGGTAAAGATTTTCGAGGGCTTTTACTGCGTCACCGGCGGCGATATTGTTTTGGTGATAGAGACCGTCGGTGCAGTCGCCGGCAGACCAAATGCCCGGTAGGGAAGTCATCTGGGTTTTCGGGTCTACTTTTATGCGATTGAATTCATCCATATCCACCAAGCCTTTCACCATGTCGGTATTTGGGATTTGGCCGATTTCTACGAATACACCTGTCACTGGCAAAGTTTTCTCCTCACCATTTTCTTTATATACAATTCCGTTTACAAATTTCTCACCGGTGATTTTTACAAACTCGGCATTTTTAATTACATTCACTTTTGGATTGGCAAGAACTTTCTTTACGGTGATTTCGTCGGCCTTGAAAGTGTCGTGGCGGTTTATGAGAGTGACACTTTTGCAGTAGGCGAGGAGCTGGGCGACTGTTTCAAAACCGGCATTGCCCGCGCCGATTACAGCCACATCTTGGCCAGCAAAGAGCGGGCCATCGCACGAAGCGCAGTAGGTGATGCCTTTATTTTCAAATTCCACAGCGCCAGGCATGTCGAGCTTGCGCCTAGAAGAGCCGGCGGTGGCCAGAATAGTTCGCGATTCAAATTTTTGCCCGTCTTCCGTTTCCACTATAAAATTCTCACCATTTTTTTCTACCTTGGTCGCTTTCAATCCATTTTTTATTTCCAAAAATTCTCCGGTATTTTTTTCTATATGATTTTGAAAAGATTTGGCTAAATCCGCGCCCGAAATAGCCGGAGTGCCGATCCAGTTTTCTATATTTTCTGATACACTCGATTGCCCGCCCCATTCGGCGACGATCATAAGCGTTTTCAATTGCTTGCGCGCAGCATATACCGCCCCCGCAGTTCCCGCCGGCCCTCCTCCGATAATTATTAGGTCGTATGTCATAGGTTTGATAATAGCATACGAGTCAAATTTTTTATAAATCAAACCCCCCAGCCCCCTTGTCAGGGGGATGAAATGCAAAACCTCCCCTGACAAGGGGAGGTCGACCTGAAAGGCGGGAGGGGTTTGGTGAGGTTCTTTTATTTCTTCCTTCTCAAAAACGCTGGCATGGCGCCCCAGTCGGCTTCGTCGTCGATGATTGCTTCATCGTCGATAATTGTCGGTTCGGCTTTTTTCATAAAATCAATCGGTAGGGAATTGTGAATTTCTTTCTTTTCCCCACTATTTTCAGTTTTTACAGCGACAGGGTTGGCACCGAATAGAGACTTGCGTGGAGCATCAGTAGGAAAGCCAGAGGCGATGACGGTCACTTTTACTTCGCCTTTTTTCATGCGCTCGTCTTTTATAGTTCCAAAAATAATTTTCGCGTCTTTGTCGACTGATTCGGTGATGACCTTGGCGGCTTCTTGAATTTCATGAATGGTCAAATCATCTCCGCCAGAGATAGCAAAGAGCACGCCGCGAGCGCCGGTGATAGAGATTTCAAGCAATGGGGAATTTATAGCTTGGAGAGCGGCAGTCTCGGCGCGCTTTTCTCCGCTGGCTGAGCCGATACCCATGAGAGCTGATCCAGCGTCGCTCATGACAGCTTTTATATCCGCAAAGTCCACATTGATTATGCCTGGAGTGGTGATGAGGTCCGAGATGCCTTCCACTGCTTGGCGAAGCACGTCGTCGCACATGGCAAACGCGTCTTTGAAAGCGACATCCTTGCCAGTGATCGAGAGCAGGCGGTCGTTTGGCACTACGATGATAGCGTCTACTTCTTTTTCAAGTTCAGAAAGTCCGGCTTCGGCCAAGCGCATGCGCTGATTTCCTTCAAAAAAGAATGGTTTAGTGACTACCCCGACGGTCAGTATGCCCGCTTCTTTTGCAGCGCGCGCTACGGTCGGTGCAGCGCCAGTACAAGTACCTCCACCCATACCGCCGGCGATAAAGACCATGTCGGCATTTTTTATCACATCTTGAATTTCTGCTTTGGTTTCTTCCGCAGCTTTACGTCCGACTTCTGGATTCATACCAGCGCCCAAACCTTTGGTGAGGTTTTTACCGATGTGGATTTTTTTC
>CALRBJ010000034.1 GCA_943354205.1 Candidatus Nomurabacteria bacterium | reverse complement strand
CAAGGGCACACCTAAATATACAAAAGTAATAGCCCGCAGCGACGGCCCGCTCGCTGGAGGTTTTGTCGGCACCGCAAATATCGTCACTGCAGAAGAATTGGAAAAAGCCAAAGCGACCCTGCACCAAAATCTACAAGAGAAATTGTTTGCCAAAGCTCTGGCAGAGCTTCCAACCAATCCAAACAATTTCTTTTTGTACAAAGATGGGGTATTTCTGACAAACGATATAGCGACAGCTCCATCGGAATCTGCCGATCCACAAATCCATCTTTCCGAAAAAGCCACTTTTGTCGGCCTAGTTTTCGACGAGCGCACCCTCTCTGATGCCATAGTAAAGAAAAATGTTCCCGAGTACGATGGCGCGCCGGTATATATACCCGAGCTCCGCACGCTCTCGTTTAGTTTGGCAAACAAAGAAATGTTCAATCAAAATTTTGATCCCGCAAATGGAGCAACCATAAACTTCACTTTGAGCGGTCCGGCAAAAATAATCTGGAGCGTAGACGATGCCGCTGTCCAAAAACTTCTGGTCGGCAAGTCCAAGAAAGATTTTCAAGGCCTCATGTCGTCTATCCCATCTGTCGAAAAAGCTTCGGTCATCATCAAACCTTTTTGGGTAAATTCTTTTTCTTCTAAAACAAAGGATATAAAAATAATTAAAACATTATAATTTTTATGTTGGACTTTAAGCAATTTTATTGTTACAATCACTTCACAATTAATGTCTGAACAAAACCCACAAGCTGAACTAAATAAAAATGCCAATACCGTCATCGGGTTTGTCACCGAATCTTTGCCAAATACTCTTTTTCGGGTGAAGCTCGACGATGACCGAGAAATTTTGGCTTATTTGGCCGGCAAGATGCGGATGAATAGAATAAAGGTATTAATCGGCGACCGGGTGGAGCTCATTTTAGACCCGTATGGCGGAAAGGGTAGGATTACTAGGCGCGGATAAAACCCCGTTCCGCCCCCTCTTGCATTATTTAAACAAATAAGCTACTATGAGATTCTCTATATGAAAGTACGAGCACGAGTAACAAAAATGTGTGAAAAATGCCAAATGGTCCGCAGAAAGGGTCATTTGTTTATCATTTGCGACAAGCCAAAGCACAAGCAAAAACAATAATAAAATCAATAAGAATAATAGTACGATTGAGTCATGAGAATACTAGGAATAACAATACCAAATGAAAAAAGGCTAGATGTAGGGCTGACCACGCTCTACGGTATCGGCACTTCGCGCGCTCGCAAGATCTTGGACCAAGTAAAAATCACTTATGCCACAAAAGGCGCTGATATTTCTCCTGAAGATGAAAACAAAATCCGCGCTATTATCGAGAGCCTCAAAATAGAAGGCAATTTGAAGCGTGAAATTTCTGCAAACGTGAAGCGTTTGAAAGATATCAAAGCCTACCGCGGTGTGCGCCACATGCGCCGCTTGCCAGTAAACGGCCAGCGCACAAAGACAAACTCCCGCACTATCCGTGGCAATGTGCGCAAGACCATGGCCTCTGGTCGCCGTACCGAATCTAAAACATAATTTTATATGGCTAAAAAAGAAATTACAAAAAAAGAGGAATCATCTACTGAAGCAGTCGTCGCTCCAGTCGTCACCGAAGCGAAACTTCCAAAAAAGAAGATCGTTTCTGGTACCTTGCACGTGGAGGCTACTTTCAACAATACAAAAGTTCTTTTCTCTGATAAAAACGGCAATGCTCTATTTGCTACCTCTACCGGCGCTCTTGGATTCAAGGGTGCAAAAAAGGGAACTCCTTTTGCCGCTTCTAAAGCGGGCGATGTAGTCGGCGAGAAAGCTTTTGCGCTCGGCGTAAAAGAAGCCGATGTCATCATCCGCGGTATCGGCTCTGGTCGCGAACCGGCAGTGCGCAGCTTTATGGCTCGTGGTATAGAAATCACCGCGATCAAGGACAAGACTCCGATGCCGCACAATGGCCCAAAAGCAAAGAAGCCAAGACGAGTATAGTTATAAATTTTCAAGTTTTAATTTTACAATTTTCAAAACTCAAATGATAAATCAACCAAAATATAAAATATGTCGCAGATTGGGAGCTGGTGTGTATGAAAAATGCCAGACTCAAAAATTTGTCATTTCCGAAGCTAAAAAAGGCGCCGGCAAAAAAGGTGGCAAGCGCCCAAAAGCTCCGTCTGAATACGGTCTTCGTCTTTTGGAAAAGCAAAAAATCCGTTTTTCATACGGAGTTTCTGAGCGTCAATTTTCAAACTATGTAAAAGACGCTGTTTCCGCCAAAGGCGCTTCTGCTGCGCTGAAGCTCTATTCTAGTCTCGAATCTCGTCTCGACAATCTCGTCTATCGCATGGGTCTCGCCCACACACGCACTCTCGCTCGCCAGATCGTGGCTCACGGCCACATGACCGTAAATGGTCAGCGCGTGACTGTGCCTTCGGCGCAGATTCGCGTGGGCGATATCATAAAGATTCGCGAGGGAAGCTTGAACAAAGTTCTCTTTGCCGATTTGGCAAAGAAGTTGAAAGATTACAGCGCTCCTTCGTATGTGTCTTATGATGTGGAGAAGAATGAAGGCAAGCTTTTGGACACACCGAAGGCGCCAGAGACTGTGTACGACTGGGGCGCAGTGCTCGAGTTTTATACAAAGTAATTTTTGAAATATTATTAATAAATTTTTTATATAAATATATGCCAGAATACAACATCATCCTCCCATCAAAGCCACGCGTTGTCCTTGAAAAAGATTTCAAGGGTGTTTATGAGGTAGACGGTCTTTATCCAGGCTATGGTCATACTTTGGGCAACTCTCTCCGACGCATCATCCTCTCGTCTCTTCCAGGCGCAGCGATCACCATGCTAAAGATCGATGGAGTCACTCATGAATTTTCTACTATCGATGGTATAAAGGAAGACGTCATCACTATCCTTTTGAATTTGAAAAAAATTCGTTTCAAGATGGCGACTGATGAAGCTACCACCGCCTCTATATCTATAAAAGGCGCAAAGGTAGTCACCGGCGCAGATATAAAATGCTCTGGCCAATTAGAAGTTCTCAATCCTACCCAAGTCATCGCTGAGCTTACTGATAAAAACGCACACCTCGATATCGAAATGACAGTAGAGAAAGGTCTCGGTTTCGTACAAAAAACTGAACTTCAAAAAGGCAAGATGGATATAGGCATGATCGCTGTGGACTCTACATTTTCTCCTGTTCGCCGTGTGGCCTATGAAGTTGAAAATATGCGCGTAGGCGACAAGACAAACTACAACCGTCTTCGCATTTCTTTGGAGACCGATGGCACTATCATGCCTCGCGAAGCGCTCGAGCGTTCTATC
>CALRBJ010000033.1 GCA_943354205.1 Candidatus Nomurabacteria bacterium | reverse complement strand
GGAGTCGACCCTTCCCCTTCAAAAGTGGAAGGGTGCACCCCGCCCTAACCCGCCCCGTGGCAATGGGAGGGAACAATACAAGAAACAAATATATTTTCTGCATTCCACCCCTCTACTCTTGGAGGAGAGGGGTCTACTTGCTTGATGAAGCAAGAGGGGGTGAGGTCTTCCTCCCCTGACAAGGGGAGGTCAGATGAAATCTGGGAGGGGTTTGATTACATACAAACCAAGCTTGCGATTTCATCGCCGGCGCGGAGGCGCATGATGGTCACGCCTTGGGTTTGGCGACCGGAGTTTGGGACTGAGGAGAGCTCGGTGCGGATGACTTGGCCTTTTTTAGACATGGCGATGAGCTCTTCTTCGGTGGTCACGATTTTAGCCACGATTAGGTTCCCTGTTTTAGCGGTCACCTTTGCGGTTTTAATTCCTGAACCTCCGCGCTTTTGCACTTTGTATTCTTTGAGATTTGTTTTCTTGCCGAGGCCATTGGCGCCCATGATGAGGAGCGAGGCGGAGGCTGCAAATTCTTTTTTCACGATATCTACGCCGACGAGCATGTCGCCTTTACCGAGTTTCATCCCGCGCACACCACCGGCCCCACGACCCATTTCACGAATATCGTTTTCTTTGAAGCGGATAGACAGCCCTTTCGAGGTCACGAGCATTACTTCATCGCCTTTTTCAATCAGGTTTGCAGACTGCAAAGAATCGTTCTTGTCGAGTTTGATAGCGATGATGCCGCTTCGGCGCACATCTTTGAAATGTTCGTACGACATTTTTTTAGCGGTGCCTTGCGCAGTCACGAGCATGAGATATTGCTCTTTTGCTTTTTTGTCTTTCGATACCGGCAAGATCGACATGACCTTTTCATCCGCCCCGAGCGATAGGAAATTCATGATAGATTTGCCCTTGGTTGCGCGCTTGCCCTCGGGTATGTCGTACATTTTCAATTGGTAAGCCCGGCCGAGGTTGGTAAAGAAAAGAAGGTCGCTGTGCGTATTGGCAGATAGAAGCATCGTCACAAAATCTTCTTCTTTGGTTTCCAAATCGATCACGCCCACACCTCCGCGTTTTTGCGATTTGTATTCACCAGGATCGGTGCGCTTCAAATATCCGCCAGCGGTAAACACCAGCATCGATTCCTTCTCGGCGATCAAATCTTCATCGGAAAGAGCTTTTACTCCCCCTTTCACTATTTTGGTTCGGCGGAGATCGCCATATTTTTCTTTTATATCGGCTAGTTCATCGGCGATAGTCTTTTTTATTTTCTTTGGTGAAGCCAAAAGTTCTTCCAACTCGCCAATCAATTTTTTCTTTTCTTCCAATTCATTCTCAACTGCCTTGCGTTCAAGACCGGCGAGCTTTTGCAAACGCATTTCCAAAATAGCAGTGGCTTGCAAATCGCTAAATTTAAATTGCTTTATCAAATTTTCCTTGGCGATAGCGGAGTCTTTCGAAGCGCGAATGGTAGAGATGACTTTGTCGATATTGTCGAGCGCTTTTTTCAAACCAAGGAGAATATGCTCGCGGTCTTTGGCTTTATTTAAATCGAAAGTGGTGCGACGGCGAACGATTTCTTCACGATGCTTGATGAATTCATTGAGCATGCTCTTTAGCGAGAGCGTTTGCGGCACACCGTCTACCAGCGCGAGCATGTTGTAATTGAAATTGGATTCTAATTGAGTGTTTTTGTATAAAAAGTTCAAGACCTTTTGCGGGTGCGCGCCTTGCTTGAGGTCGATCACGATGCGAATGTCTTTTGTGGATTCATCACGGATATCTTTAATACCTTCAATTTTCTTTTCAGTATAAAGCTCGGCAATAGCCACCACCAAATCTTGTTTGATTAAACGAAACGGGAGTGAAGTAATGATAATTTGGAACATCCCGCTCTTTGTCTCTACTATTTCAGCCTCGCCTCGCACGCATACACCTCCGCGACCGGTAGAATATGCGTGAAGCATGTCAGCTGCGCCGTAAGCCACCGCGCCAGTCGGGAAATCTGGACCTTTCACAAATTCCATTAAATCTTCGGTGGTTGCATCAGGATCATTTATCAAAGTAATCGTAGCGTCTACCACTTCGCCCAAATTGTGCGAAGGAATATTCGTAGCCATGCCGACGGCGATACCGAGTGTTCCATTTAAAAGAAGGTTGGGCACAGCCGCCGGCAAGACTGTCGGCTCGTTGCGGGTGGCATCGTAGTTTGGGCGGAAAGCGACCGTATCTTTTTCTAAATCTTGAAGGAGAACCGATGCCACTTTAGACATTTTGGCTTCGGTATAACGCATAGCCGCGGCATTGTCGCCATCGATCGAACCAAAGTTTCCTTGACCCAAAATAAGCGGGTAGCGAATAGAAAATTCCTGGGCCATTTTTACCATCGAGTCGTACACAGCCACATCGCCGTGCGGGTGATATTTTCCGAGCACATCTCCGACTACTGCGGCCGATTTACGAAAACGCGCACTCGCGGTGAGTCCCATTTCATTCATAGAATAAAGGATGCGGCGGTGCACCGGCTTCAATCCATCGCGCACATCAGGGAGGGCACGATCGATAATGACCGACATGGCGTAGGCCAAATACGACTCTTTCATTTCAGAAACGAGGCTCCGGTCTATGATAGAAACCCTATTTAAATCTAGGGCTTCCTTTGGCTCATCTGCGCCTTTTCCAATCTTTGACATAGGTATATTTTAGCAAAAAATCAGCTTAATTTCAAGGTCAAAACCCAGAAAATAAATATTAAAATAGTGATCAAAACAGTCGAAACCAAGAGTATGCGTTCGCGCACATGCTTCGGCTTGTCCTGTAATTTTTTTACAAATTCTTTCATGTATTTTTATTCAAGCACGATCACATCGGCTTCTTTGCCATCCAAATCTTTACGCTTGAGGGCCAGCTTGTCTACCGGAGCCACTTTTTCGGCGCCGGCTTCTTTCAAAAATACTTTCAGAGTTTCCGGTGTGTAATCCATCGGGATGATTATTTTAGCTTCGAGCGATACCGCGAGCTTGTAAGCATCGCGAGCACCGAGCATTTCCCCACCACCAATCGGAGTAAAAAGTAAATCAGGCGTACCAAGCGCTTCTTTGGTATCGGCCGACAAATTTGCATTTGAAAGTGCACCCAAGAAGCAAATTTTTATGCCATCCAATTCAAAAGAATAAATTGAGTTTATATATTTTTTGCCTTTTATTTCTGTCTCACTCTGGACTGCTTTTATGATAATGTCTTTTACTTCATAATCACCAGCCGAAACGATCACAAACGGAGCTCGGTCGCCATGCGAGAGATTGTCTACTGCATTGTAATCAGGATGATTGAGTGAGACGAAAGCCAAATCCGCGCCAAAGCGGTCCTTGCCGGAAGGATTTATGCCGATCGTGAGATCGCCCTGGGTGATCTTGAAAAATTGTTTGCCTAGATGTGTGATAACCATGGCCGGTATTATAACAGAATAAGGAGAAAAAAAT
>CALRBJ010000032.1 GCA_943354205.1 Candidatus Nomurabacteria bacterium | reverse complement strand
TCCGTTCTTGCCAGAAAAATATATAGACCCTCGATCGAATATACTCGAAGCGGGAGAGGCATACTGTCGGTCAGCGGCTTCGGTATACCTGGCTCCATGCACTATCTGTAAATAAAAAAGTCGACCGACCAAAAGCACGGCGACAAGTATTATAAAAAAGGAAATAAATTTAATTCTTGGTTGATGGAGCATTTATGGCGAGTGTTTGCGCCATTGCAAGGTTCTCACGATTTGCAAAAGCAGTTTGATTGGGGTTTATAAAACCGGCCGACTCTGCATACGACAAATCTATTTTATTCGATAATGAAAAATATTCAAGCTCCAAACTGCTGACAGCCGAGGTTAGATTGCGAGCATCGACATCTATGGCCTTGCGAGCCACGATGTTGAAAACCGTATGCCCCACAAAATATATATAAGAAGCAAACAGTACCGCCAGAGCGAACACCAAGCCCTTGAAAATACGCTTTTCCAAATCCTGATTGTTTACGATGCTCGGACTCGCTATATTGCTTATTCTATTTAATTTTAGTGTGTTTACAGTCATTTTATTCTGGTATCTTTTTAATAATTCGGAGCTTTGCGCTGCGCGAACGAGGGTTTTCTTTTACTTCTCCATCGGAGGGCACTATCGGTTTCTTTGTCTCTATCTTGGCTAAATTTTGCTCGGCCAAGTTTTTAAAAAATTGTTTTACAATTCGATCTTCCAAGCTGTGAAAGCTGATCACCGCCATATGCCCGCCACTTTGCAAACACTCAAAACCGCTTTGCAAGCCTTCCTTCAGAGATGACAATTCATCGTTAGCAGCTATGCGGAGAGCTTGGAATGTTTTGGTGGCAAAATGGATGCGTCCTTTTTGGTAAAATGCGGGCACGGAATTTTTGATGACCTCGACGAGTTCAAAAGTAGTCGTAATCGGACTCACCTTTCTCGCTTCCACTATCCCCTGTGCTATGCGATATGCGAAGCGCTCTTCGCCATATGTTTTGAGCAAGTCGGTGATAGTTTCCACAGAAAAATCGTTTACGATATTTTGCGCAGTCAGGTCGTCTATACCGGGGTTCGACGAGAGTGTCATCAGAAGCGGTTCGTCTTTTTTAAAAGAGAGTCCGCGACCAGAGTCTTCGAGTTGGAGGCTAGAGAAACCGAGATCAAAGATAATGGCAGATACTTCTTTGATTCCCTGCTTTTCGAGCACCTCGAAGATATTCCGGAAATTTCCGACGACACAATTTATATTCTGGTAGTCTTTTTTTAAGCGAGCACAGTTTGTATGTAAAGTATTTTCGTCTTGGTCTATGCCAAGAACTTTTATGCCTTTATATTTTTGCAAAGCATATTCGCTGTGCCCGCCTCCGCCAAATGTGGCGTCTACCAGAGTGTCTCCCGGTTGGAGATTCAAATTGTCTATAGTTTCCTTTAAAAGAACTGAAATATGTTTTGCGGTCATAGCACTGTGCCTAATTTTTCAGCAAGCTTGTCGGCTTCGCGCTCTACCACCGCCTTGTATTCACTCCAGGACTTTTCGTTCCAAAGTTCTACGCGATTGTCGATACCGACGACCGCGACTTTGCCTTTGAGCCCTGCGCGCTCGCGCAAGAAATCCGGCACGAGTATGCGCCCGATGGCATCGATCTCGGCTTCGACCGCTCCACCAAACATGTAGCGATTGAAACTTCGATTGTCTGATTGCAAGAGACTTCGCTCCGACAACGAGGCAGAGATTCTCTTCCACTCCGCGAGTGTAAAGAGAAACAAACAGCCATCGAGCCCTGGAGTGACCACCACCTTCTTGCCCAATTCCTTGCGAAATTTAGCCGGCAATGAAAGTCGGTTTTTGTCGTCCAAGCTGTGTTTGTATTCTCCGATTAGCATTTTATTTATTTACCACTTTCTCCCACTTAGGCTAAATTATACTCCACTCTTTCCCACTCTCAAAATAGGTCAAAAAGCCCCACCTGTGGATAAGTATTTAGGGGGCTTTACTTTTGGTATAAAAGGCGTAGCATTTAAGCCAAACTTAACTTGTATGGGAAATCTTTACTTTACGGACTTTGTAGGCTATCTCCGTTGGCCATTCTGTCAGGAAGAACTTGATTACCTGAGCAGTCTCCAGTGATTAAAATCTCTAAAAAACAAAAAACCCCGCAAACAGCGGGGATTTTTATTTAATCATTCTTATTCTAACACTTTTGACCGATCGTTCAATTATGTTAGATACCTTGTTTCTTTTTTGTAACAGAAAAAACTTTTACACAATTCTCAACACCCAATCCTCTAAGCCTGTCTTTAAATTCTTTCGATAGCGGACCCGGTCCCATCCACACGCTTTTTTGAATCATCTCAAAATCCCAAATTTTAAGTTGATCGCGCAACCACTTTCTGGTTCTCCTTTTCGACTCTGGTATGTCAAACATTAAAATTATGTTGCCATTTTTCTCGGGCATTGATTTTAGAAAACTATATTTGTTTATAATTTTTCCTTTTCCTGATAAATGTAAACCATCATCGGCTAGAGAAATTAACCCATTTTTTCTTAGCCTACTTGTGGCCATATCAAAACTAGCGCGGGAAATGTCTCTTCTTTTCTTTACCCTCTCCCAAAGTATATGTTTTCTGAGAGAATTTGATCTAGCGCAAAGAAGCAATGCAATAATTTCATCTTTAAGAGTTGGCTCTAAAAACTCTGGATCTTTTTTGTACATAATACAATTCTAACACTTTTGACCGATCGTTCAATTATGTTAGATTGAAATTGGGGAAAATTACTCGTAAGTATAATCGTAAGTATCTAAATCAATACGAGTAAAATCTATTAGCTTTTTTGATTCAAGGTCATAAATGCAATTTTGATATATATTTTTGGGATTGGATAATTTGAAAAAATCCTTTTGGAAAGTATACACGAGAGCTTTAGGTTGAATTCCTGGATAAGCAAACAAAATCCATTTTTCTCTGTCTTGAATATAATCGTTTGGAATTCTCAAATGACCTTTTGCGGTAAGGTAAAACAGCAGGTGTTCTTCTAAGTAGAAATTTAATTGTTCCTCACTCCACTTAGATTTCCATTTTTTAGCGTCTTCTTTTAAATATTGCATCATCTTTTTATCAGCAAGAGCTAGCTTTTTGAATTGCAAAAATTTGTGGTAAAAATCACCATCGTATTGAATATATTGGTCATTCCAAACCTGGAAAGAAAACGCTTGTTGAATTTGAAATTCATCACGATGTTTGCGAACCATATTTCTAAATCCATTTTTGTGGTCAATAGTAATTTGAGAATAAAGTGTCATCAACTTTTCTGCTTTTTCTTTTGAATGAAGATACAAGTAATCGCCATAGAGTATATTCGCCCCAATTTTTGAATCGGCAACCTTAGAGGGAGAAAAGTGTCGTAGAAACTTCAAGTATTCATTTGGGGACTGGCTCGTTCCAGCCCTACTCATAGATATAGGAAAAATTATAATCCCATACTCTTTTGGAAGTTTATTTATAAGTTTAAATTTT
>CALRBJ010000031.1 GCA_943354205.1 Candidatus Nomurabacteria bacterium | reverse complement strand
AAGCATCAGGAGATTCGCTTCTATCCGTTTGTGCCGAAAGTAAATCTCAAAATGCATCAACTTTCAGAAAAAGCCCGGCGCGCAAACTATAAAATGTTCAATTATATCGGCATCGACGAAATTCCGTTTTTTGTGATGTATAAAAAATAATGTTAGATCAAATTTATTCCTATAGAGATATGTGCGATGTTGAGAACGTCCAAACCTTACAGCGAGGGATGAACTTTCGCATGAATCCACGATATTCGGTCATTCTCATGTCTCGTCGCTCCAATGCCCCTTATAAGGACCAGATTTTAAGTGATGGAGTGACAATACAATATGAAGGACATGACATGCCAAAAACATCAGGTGGAATAAATCCTAAAGCAATTGACCAACCCAGCAAAACTTTTAGAGGACGCTTAACTCAAAACGGCCAATTTATTAAAGCGGTAGAAGATTACAAGAAAAGTAAATCACCGGCGGAATTAGTAAAAGTATACGAAAAGGTCTTGCCGGGTGTTTGGTCTTTAAAAGGATATTTTAATTTGATTGATTACAAAATAGAATTTGATGGTAATAGAAACGTTTTTGTTTTTGAACTTAAACTTTCGGAAGACCAAAGCCTCGATCATACTTTACCAATTGATATAAAACATACTCGGTTAATTCCTTCCGAAATAAAAAAAGAAGTTTGGCAAAGAGATGAAGGGAAATGTGTTTTGTGTGGTTCAAAGAAAAATCTTCACTTTGACCATGACTTACCTTTTGCAAAAGGAGGAACAAGTTTAACCGCAAAAAATATTAGACTTTTGTGTGCCAAGTGTAACTTGGCCAAATCAGATAAAATAGAGTAAAAATATGAAAATAAAGAAAATTTATTTTAAGAAACACAATGTTTTTGGCACTCATTCTATCAGGTTTGGAGATCCCATACCCCGTATTGCCTTCCTTGTAGGAAATAATGGTTCTGGGAAAACAAGGGTATTGGATACTATCTATCAATTACTCCATCAACCTCATTCGTATGACTCTGATTTTGAAATAGATTTGATCCTACTTCTTTCTGATGAAGAAAAGAAGCTTTTTTCTGTTGAAGAGAATGAAATAATCTATAATGTAAAAAAAGAAAGTGGGGGAAACTCCAATCAGGTTACATATACATCAGGTCGGTCAATCCGGCTGAATATGCAAGTCCTGTCTAAGATCGTTTACTCAACGGTGGAAGTTAATTTCAATGAACCTAATATAACTTCGGTTACAAGTCGGAATATCGACCAAGAATCTAAACCAAAAGAGAAATCTCAGAATTTATCAATCGAAATTCCACAACTTTTAGTTGATATAAAAAGCTTAGATGATTCTGAACGAGGAAAGTGGGTTGAGAAAAATAAAGGGGCGAAGGGAGTTGATATCCCGGATAATTTAGGCACACGATTGCAGCGATTTACCAATGCGTTTCATAAGATATATGATGGGACAAAAACTTTTCAAGATATAAAAAACGAAGCCAACTCTAAGAAAATTATTTTTACTGATGCTCTTGGAAATGAAATTAGTTTGAATGATTTAAGTACTGGAGAAAAACAAATAATCTATCGTGTGGGATATATTCTAAAAAATCTAGGAACAATCCACGGAGGAATAATATTGATTGATGAACCCGAAATCAGCTTACACCCTATATGGCAAACTAAACTGAAAGATTTTTTACTCGAAGTGTTTAGAGAGGTAGATGTGCAAATAATAATCGCAACACATTCTCCCTATATATTTAAAAACTTGCAGGAACCTACAGAAGTTTGTATTAAAGTTGATCGTACAGAACCAGAAAGCAAAAAAGTTTCTTTAATTTTTCCACGAGTTCCCTACAATCCTTCAGTAAACTTAATAAACTATTTGGCATATGGGATTCCAAGTGAGCTTCTACACATTGAACTGTACACACTTCTACAAATTAGAGAAAAAAGAGACAAAATCACCAACTCCAAACCAGGCAAGAACGACGGTATAGAGGATTGGCTGCAGGACTCAGCTGGAGGAAATATTCCCATCAAACAAACCTTTACTAAATCTGGGAAATCATCACCTACGAGGGAGACAATAATGACTTGGATTAGGAATAAAATTCATCATAGTGATGAACCTTCACGGCCATTGTTTGTAGAAACAGATTTACGTCAATCCATAGACGAAATGATTAGGTTATTGAGATGACCTATTGGTATTTGAATCATCCACCCTTCCGCCTCCAAACACCACGGGAAAATTTTATTTTGTTTGGCGTAATTCGGACACATTTTGGCGGCACTTTTTTCACCGGAACCGTTCTTTGCGGGAAGTGATGCTATAATTCTCGCATGGAAACTTCTTCTTGGTACCAAACATTGATCAAACCTTCGTGGGCGCCGGCGGCGTGGGTGTTCGGGCCGGTGTGGACGGCGCTCTACATACTCATTGCGATTTCATTCGGCAAAGTTTTTCTCATGGCCTTTCGCAAGGAAATCCCGTTTGGCACGGTCCTGCCGTTCTTGCTCAATCTTATTTTTAATTTTTCCTTCACCTATCTGCAATTCGGCCTGAAGAACAACTTTTTGGCCGCGGCAGATATCGTTCTCGTCTTGGCCACGCTCATCTGGGCGATGGTCGCCATCTATCCGCATGCGAAGTGGGTCGCTTACATACAGATTCCATATCTGCTCTGGGTATCGTTCGCAACCGTATTGCAATTGAGCATTACCATTCTCAATTTTTAAATAATTATTGAAATAAAGTTTAGATTAAAAACTCACCATCTTTATGGCGATAAACAATACGAAGATGCCGAGTATGGTCATAAATGTCGTCCAGCGGGTTGGGTGCGAGTGGTGGCTCTCGGGCAATAAATCTGATGCGCCGATGTAGAGAAAAAATCCGGCAAAGAGCGCGAGCACTATGCCGAGCGCGCTCTCGGGCAAAGTAAAGAAAAAAGTAGACCACACGCCGGCCACTGGCGCGAGTGCGTCGACGAGGAGCCAGCGCTGCGCCATTTTTTTATTTCCGCCATTTTTCAAAACCAAATTCACAGTGTTTATACCATCCGAAAAGTCGTGCACCAGCACCGCCACTGCCACTATCGCACCCACTGCGGCGGAAACTTGAAAGGCCAAGCCGATGGCTACACCATCGAGAAAGCTGTGGATGGAGAGACTGCCCGCGCCTAGTTTACCGCGATTTTCATGAGTGTGTTCGTGGTGTGATTCTGCATCAGCATGACCATGGTGGTGCATGATGACGAGGCGATCTAAAATGAGATAGATGACAAAGCCGAGAGCGGTAAAAGTGGTGATAGTAGCGATGCCATAGTCTCTACCGCCGAGTTCGATGGCTTCGGGTAAGAGATCGAAAAATGCTACCGCGATGACCGCACCGGCCGAAAATCCCAAGATCAAGTGGAGCTTGTCTTTAAAACGCAAAGCAAAAGTACCGCCGAAAAATGTGGCGGTAAAGGCTGCAAATGAAATCAATACTAGTGTCATGCCTTTATTATACACAATCGGTCAAGTATGTTATATTCTGATTATGAAAAGACTTTCTATTTTTATTTTTCTTATCGCTGTATTTTCTATAGTTAGGCCAGACCTAGCGCAGGCTTCTGCG
>CALRBJ010000030.1 GCA_943354205.1 Candidatus Nomurabacteria bacterium | reverse complement strand
GGTGGACCGTACAGGACTCGAACCTGCCACCCCCTCATTGCAAATGAGGTGCTCTACCAGATGAGCTAACGGCCCAATATATTTTCAAACTTTATACTATGCGACTTATCTGTTGCTTTGGGAGGCGCTACAGATGAGCTAACGGCCCGAGAAGAACACAAGTATTCTACACAATTATAGCGATAATGCAATAAATATGATATAAAACAAGCCACACGAGGGCTCATAGTAAAATGGTATTACGCATCCATGGCATGGATGAGGTCGGGGTCCGATTCCCCGTGAGTCCACTATTTATACAACGCTTTATTTATCAAATGCTCCACATATTCATCCAAGCTCGAGCCGACTGATTTTAGGAGCTCGGGGAGTTTGGCAGATTCGTGGAGCGCTGGAATGGAATTTACTTCGATGAGATATGTGCCATTTTTGGTGACGACGAAATCAAAAGTGGCCGAGTGGCGCAAACCCATGGATGAGAAAACTTTTTGAGAAATTTCTTCGATATTTTTATCACGCACAGGGAAAGTATAGTTTTTTTCTCCACGGAAACCTTCCACCACCGCATTGGTCACATCGGTGCCAGAAATTAATTCTTCTACGATGAGCGCGCGGTTTGAATCCAAGGTATTGAGCAGGGCGCGCACGAGCTCGGGAATAGTTTTGGCCACATGCTGACCCAAACCCGACCCGCCCGAGAGCGGTTTTAGTATCCACGGCGGAGAAAGCTTTTCGTGGATCAAGCGCGCAGTTTTATTTATATATTCTTCCGCCTCGCCGTCGAAATCCGCTTGGTAGGGAGGAATAACCACATGTCGCGGAGTTTTTATTCCCAAATTTTTAAAATGTTCTTTAGCGATGCTTTTATTTAAAGTAGAAAGCGAAGAAAATGCCGACGAGCCGGTATATGGGATGCCCGCTTCTTCAAATTTCTTTTGCACACTGCCGTCCTCGCCCGATTCGCCTTTCATACAATTCACGCACACATCGACATTGTGAAAAACTTTGGCGATATCGGCCGGCGCACCTGACACATGCCAGGTGCCATCTTTGGTGACTAAAATATCCACCGGCAAATATTCCTCGGGTTTTTTACGCAAGGCCGAAAGCACCGCTCCGCCAGAAGCTAGCGATACCTCGTATTCTTCATTTGTACCGCCCCGCACCACACCGACTCGGATCATGTATAGATTTTATCAGAAATCTAATGCATGTGCATTGAACCGCCGGAATCGTGCTCGCTGACGACGGGGGAAAACACTTCTGGATTCGATTTGCCCGAAACTTCGAGCACTGCCCACGCGCCCTTGTTCATGCGTGCGAGAGCATGATCAACGAGGAGATACTTTCCTGGCACATCGACGGTAAATTCAACAACAGACGATCCGCCTGCCGGCACGATCGTGGTCTGGACATTTTTTAGAACCGAAGACCCTTGGCCCATGGCCCCCTCCGGATATACCGTATCGAATATCTCGCCGATAATATGGAAAGATGATATGAGATTTACTCCGCCGTTGCCGATATATATGCGCACGCGATCACCGACATTTGCTTTCATTCTCGGAACATTGTCTTCGATTCGCCCGTTGAAAACCACATAGTTCGGCTCCCCCGCAACGAGCGCATTCGAATCGAATGGTACGAGCCCGCGCTTGCCAGTCTCCCCCACCGTGTACAGTTCACCCTGCACGATATAGAATTCTTTGTCGACTTTTGGAAGCCCACCTTTCGGCTCGACGAGAATCATGCCGTACTGGCCGTGAGAATTGTGGGTCGAGACGTTTGGCATAGCACAGTGGTAGACATATAGTCCTGGATTAAGTGCTTTCCATTTGAAAGTTTTTGTTTCTCCGGGATTCACATCCGACAGTGTCGCGCCACCGCCGGGACCAGTCACAGCATGAAGATCTATGTTGTGGTGGTGTAAACTCGATGCATCATTTGTAAGCGAGAGAATCACTGTGTCGCCTTCTCGCACACGAAGCATGGGGCCGGGCACTTGGCCATTGTATGTCCAGTAGTTGTAATAAATACCTGAAGCGATTTCTGAAACGACTTCTCTTACGCGTAAGTCTATATGGACTTCCGCAGGAGCATCTCTCTCGATCGCCGGAGGGACAGCATTCGGATCGGCAGAGATATCAGCCACTCGCTCGAAGTGGCTTTGATTTCTAAAAAACTCCAAGACCTTGCCAAAAGGCAAGGCGGCAGAGATCCCGCCGGGAGCGTGCGAATGCATAAACGGTGGCATGGCAAAATTCGGCGCATATGTCTTGTTTGCAATCATTCCACCGAAAAAAGCTATAACAAAAACGATAGAAGGGATAAATGCCCATCTTTTTTTAAAAAATTCTCGGACCGGACGCTGTCTCAATATGTGCTCGAGAAACACGATGACGGCGACAGCTCCGGCGAGCGCCGAAATCATCTCGAGAATGATATATGTGTACATGCATTTATTATACCAAAAAATTTTTGCTGCGTTTTTGCTTGTGGAATCTGATGGCGAAGCGGTGGGATTCGGCGTTCCCGAGGAGGATAGGCGCTTCAAGCCGGCGGGTGATGGATTTTTCACCGAGCAGGCGCTCGGGTTTGTGCTTTTCGTTTTTTACCACTGCTACTACGGGGATAGAAAATTGGTAGCGTTTGAGCACTCGCTCGGCCATATTTTTCTGCGCGGTAGAACCGTCTACCACTATCAGGTCTGGCAAGCCCCACTCGGTGTGTCGCAATCGGCGCGAAAGCACTTCTTCGAGCGCCCCCACATCGTTGGCGTCTTTCTGCGTTCTAATTATAAATTTCTTATATTCGCTTTTTTCTACTTCGCCATTCACCACCACCGTCATAACCCCGACCATGTTCTGCCCACTCATGTGGGCGATATCGTAGGCTTCTATTCTATTTTTCTTATCCCCGAAGCCATCTTCTTTAATCAAAGCCACATCATTTATATGCTGAAGCGCAAAAATTTGCCTTTTAATTTCGCTCGCTTTTTCAAATTCACGGCGCTTGGCCACAGCCATCATTTCTTTTTTTAGACTGGAAACAATGCGTGTTTTCTTGCCTTCAAAAAAGAGTTTGATATTTTTTATATTCTTTTTATTTTCTAACGCAGTTTCCGGCAAAAGCTGTATTTGCTTATAAAATTCATCTTTGCCTTTGGCTCCTTTTTTCTCTTCAAAATAAGGGAAAATCCGGCGCACGATTTTCAGAGCTTCTTTCAGTTGCGAACCAGACGGAAACGGACCAAACACCGCATTGTACTTTTTCGCTTCCAGTACTTTTCCTCGCACGATAGCCACGCGCGCATCCCCGCCTCGCTGTGCGTTTCGGGCAGGCCTGGTAATGCAAACATAATTAAAACTCTTATCGTCCTTCTCTTTCGTATTGTAGTAGGGCTGGTGCTTTTTTATGAGGTTGGCTTCCAAGATGAGCGCTTCCAAAACCGAATCGGTTTCTTGCCATTTCAGCCCGTCGGCCTTGAAAACCATTTCTAAAATCAGCGGCCCGCGGGTTTCGATCAAGTCCTTGGAAAAATAACTCTTTGTCCTGTCCCGAAGCGAAGTCGCCTTGCCGATATAAAGTACCTGAACCCCCCTGCCCCCCTTGTCAGGGGGGTTTCGAAATTCCCCTCCCTTGACAAGGGGAGGTCGGGAGGGGTTTTGATTCCCTTTTAGGAAAAAATATACGCCGGGCTTATCGGGAATTTTGTATTTTTTTAGACCTTGACTTTTCATCCGTAGTATATTAGCATGAACTTGGACCAAATTCAAAAAACATGATTGATCTTTCAAAAATCGAACCTGATTACATTTTGCAAATCACCGGAGCAAGCAATTTCTCCAAGCTGTATAAACTCAAAAACAACAGCCAGTCATCGGAAATCTGCGGCGTGGTTGCAGATTCCCAAGATGATTCCGTTACTGGTTTTTTCAACGGACAAGAAACATTTGACTCACTGGAGTTCACAATCATTCCACTGCATGCTCGCCATAAAGATGTCCACGACTACAAATTCAAATTGTGGGGACATGATATCCACATTGGCGAAGAAATAGAGGGACGATACTCCCAACAGGTCACAGGGCTCTCTCCCGGGAACAGACAATTCCATGATCACAACAAATGTACCATTCGGGCATTTAAGCAACATTTTGCAAAAGTGTAGCAAGGAAATTTTAAGTCATTTGCCGAAGCGCTCCGCGCTTCGGCTTTTTTTATTTCCGTATTTTTGCCATATGTGAGATTTACGGAAAGGTTGACTATTTTGGAGTTATTGAGTAATGTAACTTTGAATTAAAATAATGTTCTCGTGAAAAAACAATCTATACTTTCGATCATTTATCC
>CALRBJ010000029.1 GCA_943354205.1 Candidatus Nomurabacteria bacterium | reverse complement strand
TATATGCGAGGATACAAGATATTTTTTCTGTTCATTTCTAAAACTTTCCTGATGACTCATAAAATAAACAAACATAGCTGGGCCATGAAGCTCGAAGCGGGATTTATCCATGCTCTTTCTAAAGAAGGCAATGAAGAAAATTACAAGGCATTCGACATGGCTCGGTCGGAAATGATAAAAAGTTTTCATACCAGATTTTATCCCGAACCGCCATTTTCCTTTCCACTACAAAAGTGGCAGGAATTGGTGGCTGGATCGCTCCAATCTTTTCTAGCCGTAGGCCCGATCAGCTTCGACTTGGAAAAGCACAAAGTGTCTGACCCAAATTTGCGAAAATTCTTCGCCAATCTTTCCAGTGAAAACTTTGCCGGCAAAAATTTTATTTTTTATTTCGATCCTGCGTCTCGGGTGCACGAAAACAATTTTAAGGATTTTGTTTTCTCCCAAAATTGCATGATTACTCTCCCATACAGAGAAATCCTGGTGGTCTTGCAAATAATGCAATTCGAAGAATTGGGTCAGGAAATCCTAAGATTGTCTCAGGAGAAATTTCTCGTTCCCACTCCTTGATTTTTCCGATGGCAATTTTTTTAGCTGGTCTCTACGAGGCCGGCTTTTTTATTTGCCTTATTTTTGCTATATTTTCACCATGTTTACTTCAGACGAGATTCGTCAAAAATTCATAAAGTTTTTCGAGGATAGTGGGCATACCCAAAGACCTTCTTCTTCGCTCGTACCCGAAGGCGACATCTCTGTGCTCTTTACCACCGCTGGCATGCAACAATTCAAGCCCTACTACACTGCGCCCGAGAATGCCGTGCGAGATTTTGGCACTAAAAATATCGTCAGTATCCAAAAATGCGTGCGCACTGGTGATATCGACGAAGTGGGCGATTCCACCCACCTGACCTTTTTCGAAATGCTCGGCAATTTTTCTTTTGGTGGATATGGTCGAAAAGAAGCCATAACCTACGCGCATGATTTTATAAAAAAAGAATTGGGGTTAGAAATTTCATATGTCACTTTTTACAAAGGCGAGGGTTCGGTGCCTCGCGATGAAGAGTCGGCCCAGATATGGAAAGACTTGGGTGTGTCCGATGTACGCGAAGACGGCAGCGATGTTTTCTGGGGACCGACGGGCGATAGCGGCCCATGCGGACCGACAACTGAAATATATTGCAAAAATGCCGATGGGGTAGATGTAGAAATTTGGAACATTGTTTTCAATGAATATTTTTGTGATGGCTCGCGAGAGAAATTGGACAAAGGCGAAGCAACCCTAAAAAAGTTGGATGTTTTGGGAATAGATACGGGTATGGGACTAGAACGATTGCTGACTGTCGCCAATAAATTTGAAAGTGTGTATGAGACAGATCTATTTAATAATGAAAAAACCAAAGAAGAGCGTATATTTGCCGACCATGTAAAAACTTCTTTATTTATAACTTCCGATGGTGTTGTTCCTGCAAATACTGGCGCCGGGTATGTGCTTCGCCGACTGATTCGCCGAGCGGTGCGATTTTCAAAAAATCCTCTGGCCGAAGAAATAAAGAAAATAAAAAACACATACAAAAATGTTTATGAATTGGACGACAAAGGCGAGATAGAAAAAGAAGAATCAAAATTTAGAGAAACTTTGGAAAAAGGAATGAAAGAGTTCGAGAAGGGGACCGATCCTTTTGTTTTGGCTACCACCTATGGATTCCCGATTGAACTGACCGAAGAATTAGCCAAAGAAAAAAATATACAAATAGATAGAGCGGATTTTGATAAAAAAATGTCCGAACACCAGAAGCTCTCGCAGACAGCTTCGGCCGGCATGTTCAAAGGTGGCTTGGCGAATCATGAACCAGCGACTATAAAACTGCACACCGCACACCACCTCCTACTCTCGGCTCTCCAGCAAGTTTTGGGCAAAGAAGTAAAACAGAAGGGTAGCAACATCACTGAAGAGCGATTGCGAATGGATTTTTCTTTCGATCGCAAAATGACCGATGAAGAAAAGAAAAAAGTGGAAGACATCGTGAACGAAAATATCGCGAAAGGTTTGAGCGTCGTCCGCAAAGAAATGCCTCGCGAGGAAGCCGAAAAGTTGGGCGCAGAAATGGAATTCGGCGCGAAATATCCCGATATGGTTTCAGTTTATTTTATTTGTGAGACCTCACCTCGCCGCGTCGCGAGCGACCCTCTCCTTCAAAATGAGAGGGAGGTAATTCCAGAATCATATATTAGCGCAGAATTCTGCGGCGGCCCACATATTTCAAATACTAAAGAACTTTCCCATTTCAAAATCCTAAAAGAGGAAGCATCCTCCGCCGGCGTGCGCCGCATAAAAGCGATACTTGAATAAAAAAATATCTCATGGTAATGTTTCTTCAAACAAAATTCACAAATTATGCCAGAAGAAATCCAAGAAATCAGCTCTTTTAAAGAAGCAACCGATTATGTCGTGCAACGCTACAAATTTATTCCGGAAAATTATCCGAAACTCGAAGGATTGAACCCGAGTGAAGTTCAGATTTTCGCCATTAAGCACAGTTTGTTCCACATGCAAAAAACATTGAGGAATATCGTGGAGGCGAAAGACAAACTGAGCGCAGGAGATCCAGCTGGTAAGGAATTGCAGGAGAAAGCTGTAGCCAAGATGTTTATCAATTGCTTATTGCTCATTCACTTATTGAAAGGCGATATGTCTGTCGAATGGTGGGATGAAAATTTTCCAATTGGAGCCCCAGGCAACAGACTCACTTTGCCGATTGGCCCAGCCATCGACGACATCATCTCTGCCATGGGTGACATCGCCGAGGAGTGTGAAAATTATGATCACGAAGGTGTCTATAAAACTCCAGTGGTCACAAATGCTGCGATTATTATCCTCCACCGGACATTGCGATTTTCCGCCAACTTTCGTAAATTTATCCATCTTCTCGAACGAATTCCGGAAGTGATGAAAAGCAAGTAAGGTCGCAGAAAGAAATTCAAACCCATCTTTTAGGTGGGTTTTTTATTTTCCGCGAAAATGATTGTGATATAATAAGGCAATGAGTATTTTCTCGCGGAAAAAGGAAGAGGGTGGGGTCGTGGCGATATTCGATATCGGCACAGGGTCGGTCGGGTACGCGCTGGTGGAGGTGCGAGGCGGCGAGGATACGCCGCCGAAGATCCTTTTTTCTTCCCGACACAAGATCCCATTTGAAAGACATTTCGAATTTTCCCGATTTATGAAAGGAATGACGAGGGCGATCGAGTCTTGCGCCAAGGATTTGGAAAATCAAAAGCCCGGCAAAATATCGAACATTCACTGCTTCCTCACTTCGCCTTGGTATGCTTCACAGACCCGGGTGATAAAACTTTCAAAAACCACTCCATTTATTTTCACTCAAAAACTAGCCGAGAGCTTGGTGGAAAAAGAAATAAAACTTTTTGAAGAGTCTACTGTCAGTAAATATGCCGAGATGGGCGAGGAGATGGTCATCATCGAAAATAAAAATATTGAAGTCTCGATGAATGGATACAAGATCGTCGCGCCCGTAGGCCAGAAATGTAAAGATTTGGAAATGTCTACTTTTATTTCTATCGCGCCCGAGTCTATAATTTCCCAAATATCAGAAACCCTGGATCACTATTTCCATTCCAAAATAAAGTTCTCTTCATTTATTTTTGCTTCGTATGTGGTGTGTCGAGATTTGTTTATTTCTGAAAACAATTTTATCCTAATCGATGTCTCAGCCGAGATCACCGATGTGGCTATTATTAAAAATGACATACTGATAGAATCATTTTCTTTTCCAATCGGCAAGAATTTCCTCATTCGACGCATCGCCTCTGGCATGGCCGTGTCGCACGAAGAAGCACTTTCCTATCTAAAAATGTGTTCCGAGGGTCATGAGGGCAAGGATATTTCTAGCAAACTTTCTCTAGTGCTCGAGCGCGCAAAGAGCGAATGGACCAAATCCATGAAAGAAGCTCTCTCTTCGATGTCGCAATCCATTTCCATCCCCAAAAGGGCTTTCCTCTCGGCCGACGCCGATGCGCTGTGCTGGTTTGGCGAAGCTCTCTCGCATGGGGAGTGGAGCGACATACTTTCTACCCAAAGCAATTTTGAAGTTTTGAATATAAATGAAAAATCTTTCTATTCCTCTTGCTCTCTCGATGCGGGAGTCGAGCACGATCCATTTTTAATGATAGAATCTATATACAAATCTCGCCAAAATAAATAAAATGCCAAAGAAATCAATGCAAGACATAAAAATAAATAAAGTTTCTAAATTGCAAAGTATTTCCAGAGAAAATATCTTGCCGAAAAAAGTTGCCAAAGAAGAATTCAAGCACAAACCGAAAGAAATTTCTCCAGATATATACTATGTCGACGAAGCTCCGTATCGCAGGAGCAAATACGGCCTTTGGGTCATCGCTGGTATAGCCCTCTTTGTGCTTCTGGTGATCTTGTCTTTTGTGTTCTCTGGCGCCACCGTAAGCATCACCCCAAAATCTCAAACACTAAATTTAAATGACACATTTTCCGCTTCTACGGCATCGTCTTCTAGTCTCGGTTTTTCTGTCATGCAATTCGAAGGCGAGGACACTTTAGATATCCCGACTTCTGGCACAAAAGAGAAAAATTCGAGTGCTTCCGGCAAGGTGGTTTTTTATAATAGTTATAGCAAGTCGTCTGTATATTTAAAATCTGGTACTAGCCTAACCGCTCTCTCTGGTAAGGTTTATCTTTTAGATAGCTCTCTCACCATACCTGGCACAAAGGTGGTAAAAGGCGCCACTGTGCCGGGGAGCGCGAGCGCTTTTGTGCACGCCATTCTCCCTGGTGCTGAATACAACGGAGAACCAACCGATTTTTCTGTCGCATCTTTCAAGG
>CALRBJ010000028.1 GCA_943354205.1 Candidatus Nomurabacteria bacterium | reverse complement strand
GAGTAGCCATTTCTGCTTTACAAAAATATGTCACAAAAATTCTTTTTGTATGCTCGCAAGAGCACCGATGTCGAGGATAAACAAGTGTTGAGCATTGATGCGCAAATTACGGAATTGCGCGCTTTCGCCAAAAATGAAAAGTTAGAAATTGTGGAGGAGTTTATAGAAAAGCGTACAGCTAAAATTCCAGGTCGTCCCATTTTTGGCGAAATGATGAGGCGTATCGAGAAAGGTGAAGTGTCTGGAATATTATCATGGCACCCCGATCGTCTGGCGCGCAATTCTGTGGACGGCGGACAGATAATTTACTTTCTCGACATCGGAAACCTTGCGAGCCTCAAATTCCCCAGCCACTGGTTTGAAAACACGCCACAGGGCAAATTCTCGCTATCTATGGCATTTGTACAAAGCAAATACTATGTAGATTCTCTTTCCGAAAATACGAAACGCGGACTTCGCCAAAAAGTACGCATGGGAATATTTCCAAGCCAAGCGCCTTTGGGGTATCTCAACGATTCACGAACAAAAACGATTGTGGTGGAAAAGAAAAAATCTCGTATCGTGCGCTTGGCTTTTGAGAAATACACGAAAGGAAATATGCGACTGGAAGATGTTGCTACCTTTTTGGCGAAGAACAATATCACCACAAGAACCGGAAAGAAAATCTCAAAAACCAAAGCGTCTTTTATTCTTTCAAACCCATTTTATATCGGCTTGTTTAAATATGGTGGTGAACTCCACGAGGGTAAGCACGAGCCAATCATTTCAAAGAAACTTTTTGATGAAGCACAGGAAATGCTACGCAAGCGAGGACAACCTGAACGAAAACCACAAAATGAACCACAACCTTTTTGCGGACTCATTTCCTGTGCTTCTTGTGGAATGATGATAACTGGCGAGCATAAATTCAAACGGCAGAAAAATGGTAATGTCCATGAGTATACATATTATCGGTGTACGAAAAAATCTAAAACTATAAAATGTCCCGAATCTGCCGTTAGAGAAAAAGAACTTGACCGCCAGTTATCATCTATAATCAAAAAAGTTTCTTTGCCCAAAGACTGGGCGGAAGAATTATTGAAAATGGCGGAAAATGAACACGGAAAATCCGCCCAGTCTTTGACTGCTTGTGTGAAAGAGAAAGAGGAGAAGATTTCTTCTTTATCGAAAAAGTTAGAGCGACTTCTTTCTGGTTATCTCGACCAAGATATTGAAAAAGAAATCTATCGTGTTGAAAAATCAAAGTTATTACTTTCCAAGAAGTCGCTCGAAGAAGAAATCACCAATCTTTCACACAAGCAAAATGATTGGCTCGAACCGATGAAAGAATGGGTAAAAGACGCACAATCATTGGACAAAATTGCTTCTGATGATGACCTTTTTGCTAAAAAGGTCAAAGCCAAAGAAATCTTTGGCTCGAACCTGCTTCTTGGCGAAAAAACTCTGCGCGCTTGCGCGCTCAATTCGGATTCATTTTTGGCGGATTCCCTTGCGGATTCTGCGCGAAATTCAGGCGAAACACAGTGGGCGTGCCTTCGGCACGCCCACGCATTGGCTCGTTCAGAGCCTCTTAGTTCTGTTTTGGTGCCCAGGAGAGGACTTGAACCTCCACGCCTTTCGGCACATCCACCTCAAGGATGCATGTATACCAATTTCATCACCTGGGCATTGGTGAGCACTCCTACGCTACCGCACCTAGCAGCAAACAGGAAGTAAATTACTCCGCGACGGTTGCAGTCTCCTCTTGAGGCGCAACTTCGACAGCGTCAGGAGTCTGAGCTGCCATAACAACCGAGCGGCGCATCTGGCGGCGGATTTCACGAGCAGCTTTCTCACGAACATAGTAAAGCTTGGCGCGACGTACTCGTGCGCGACGAACTATTTCAATACGATCAATGCTTGGTGTGAAGAGAGGAAAGATACGCTCAACGCCAACACCGCTTGCCACCTTGCGAACGGTGAAAGTAGCCCCAGCTTCAGTGCCGTGTTTAACCGCAAGAACAAGTCCTTCAAACGCCTGGAGGCGAACGTTTTTGGTGGTGACCTCCTTCTTGTTGGCGCCCTTGCCTGTTTTGATTTCTTCGATTTTTTGCCAGACACGCACCGTATCCCCGGAACGGATTCCGAGTTTTTTGCGCTCTTCCATATTGACTGGCGATACCTTAACGGCCGTTTTCATAGACCGGGGCACTATAACAAGGCACTCCTCGTTAGGCAACCTATCTGCCGGTAGGGCGGCCTTCCTTATGAGGAGGCGAGGTTATTGCGTAGCTGACGTTCAGCTTCAACAAAGTCGGGTGGAAGTGGCGCAGATAGTTCCATTTCCTTGCCTGTTCCCGGATGCACAAACACTACGCTAAGCGCATGGAGTGCAAGGCGTGAAAAACCAAGTAGTGCTGGTTTTCCTGGCGCGTAGAGCGTGTCGCAGATGACCGGCCGATGCAGTGCCTTAAAGTGCACACGGATCTGATGAGTACGCCCCGTATGAGGAAATACTTCGACATAACTCGCCTCTTTAGACCGCAGGATGGTGCGATACTCTGTTTTAGCATCACGCATAACGCCACGTGGTCCACGACCAGCAGACCACTGTCTAAAATCACTTCGACTCTTTCCGATGGGTCTTTCAACCGTCCCTCGTTCTTCTGTGACGGAGCCGTGCACAAACGCGCGGTAGGTTTTTCGAATACCGCGTCCCATGAATTGCTTTTTGAGGCGCGCGTGTGCCGTTACTGTCCGCGCAAGAAGGAGTACGCCGGACGTATCACGGTCGAGACGATGAACGATTCCTGGTCTCTCTACGGTATTGTCTTCATCAATAGAAAGTTCCTCCCCTATTCCTTCCATATCTGGATAAGTGGCGCGTATCCAGTCAACAAGCGTTTCGCCTTCAAAGCGTCCATCCCCGTGGACCATAAGGCCTGCGGGCTTATCAATAACAACAATGTCGTTGTCTTCATGAAGGATCCGTATCTCGCTCATAATTTTGTGCACCCTGTAGGACTCGAACCTACGACCTTCCCGGTGTAAACGGGTTGCTCTACCAACTGAGCTAAGGGTGCATTCCGCACATGTGTATTTATTGTACCAAGTTCGAACCTATTTCCAAAACCAATGATGCGCGCCTCGTCCGCTCCCTTCGGTCGCGGGAGCAAAAACCAAAAATTTCCCTTCCTTAATTTCTGATTTTCGGCGGGGGGTGTGGGGGGAGCCGACAAAAAATGGAAAGGAAATTTTTGGTTTTGCTTCGCCGTTTCAGTCTCCGAAAAGAGCACTATTATTTTATAACTTTTGGTTGCTCTTTTCTCCGCCCTCACGGCGAGACGAGGCGCTTCCTCTCGGCGTTTGGTGGTAGTTTGGGGTTCTGTCGCTTCGTTCACTGGTCGTGGTAATTCAAAATATGGATTGTGCTAAGGCACAAACAAATCTGTATGTGCTTGACCCACCCTCCCGTTCGCGCACAAATCCCCGCCGTTTTTAGGAGATATTATAAAACGGCAGGGATTACTCCCTCTAATTCTTTTGATTGTCAAAACTCAACTCATAATAAATCGAGCCAATTAAACTACTCAAAATTATCCAAAAGACAAACTCCTCTATCGGAAAACTTACACCAAACATATTCACCCAACCGATATAATCGCCAGGGAATCTCCACTGGTCTAAATGCAACGCGGATATTTCATGCGCTAGATAGACAAAAGAGAAATATATAATCATTGGCACTGTGTGCCAAACTAATCTCGGTTTTTTGAGAAGAATAATTAAAAATGGAATGGTGACTATAAGACACAAAGTTAAATATGCTTTACCGAAATATAAAACAGACGGAAAAAATTTATAAACCCCAATGAGCAGGACGACGCTTAAAATGCTGACGACAAAAACCTCAATTTGTCGTAACGAAACTTTTGATCTTAATTTTTTCCGATCTATAAAATGCTCATAGAAAAGAAAAATATGAAAAATCCACAAAAAGAACCAAACCATAACATCTATTTGCACTACGCCTAAAATTTTTCCAAAGAGAAGCCCTCCATTCCAGTCCCATGCTTTATTAAGTTCGGCTATGAAGTCAAAAACAAATCCAAAGAATACTCCAAAAGATACCGATGCTAAAAATATTTTCTTAAAATACCTCTTTTCTCTATAAAGCAAATACAGGGACGGAAAACCTAAAAATAAAATTGTTGAAGTCAAAAAATTTGTATGGAACGCAAAAGACACAACTGTCGCAAAGATGTTGATACAAAGTAAAATTAAAATATCTTGTGTTTTTGACTTCATAAATTTTCTAATGGGTAAATATCAAAGGCAACTTCTTCGTATGGATGGACACTTTTTACTTTTTCAATGACTTCTTTCAAAATTTCGCGTGGCACAATCGCCTCAATTTTTTCCTCCTCAACGGTTTCATATTCTCCAACTTCACCAATTACAGGATTTGACTTTTCATTTCCGCGGAAACGACCTGTGCCACGAGAAGAAAAAGAGCAGAAGTCATAATTTCCAATTTTCCCCGCTCCGGCTTCGCCGAGTGCTTTACGAACAACGTCAGCGTGTGAAAGTGGAACAAATATTACAAGTTTTACATTTTTAGTTTCCATATTTATTTCAAAAGTTCGTCGCTTGCGACTCCTAGTGCCTGAGCAATTTTTTCTATTGTTGAAAGTGTTGGGTTGCCCTTTCCAGCCTCAATATTGCTTATTTGGGCACGATCAAAACCGAGAGCACGACAAATGTCGCCTTGCGACATCTTCTTTCGCTCTCTTATACGCTTTATATTTTTCCCTAGTTTTTTTGAATGGGTTTTTATATCCACAGTTTTTATTATAGCAACTCATTGTGTTGTTTAACAATAATGTGATATATTACAATATATGAAAACAACGGCGAAGCAAAACCAAAAATTTCCTTTCCATTTTTTGTCGGCTCCCCCCACACCCCCCGCCGAAAATCAGAAAT
>CALRBJ010000027.1 GCA_943354205.1 Candidatus Nomurabacteria bacterium | reverse complement strand
TCGCCATTTTTCGCCACGGCAACGATCGACGGCGTCGTCCGCGCCCCCTCGATATTCTCGATAATCTTCGGCTGTCCACCTTCGATTATCGCCACTGCACTATTAGTCGTACCCAAGTCTATTCCAATGATTTTTGACATATATTATTATTGATTAACTTTTAATAGTTTTCTCTAAAATTTCTAAAACTGCTTTTCTCCATTTTTCGTTACTAAGAGTAGTCCCCGCATCTTTTAATGCTTTACCATTTTCTATGTAACTTAAAAGCATTGCTTTAGCTACATCTATAACTTGCATCATTCTTGAGTCTTTTAATATAGAACTTTCAATTTTACGGAAACCCAAAGCTTTTTCTATATTTTCTCTTGAATGTGGTAATAGGATTTCAGGTATCCGATCACCAAAAATAATCTTAAGTTTGTAATGGGTGTATTCCAAAAAAGATGAGAAGTCTTTTATAATTTTTTCTGCTTCATTTTTTTTCATAAAATTAATCTTAATTCAAGTAACAAATTTAAGCCTCATTTTCTATAAAATAATTAATATCTAGAACTGACTCTGTTAAAAATTCTCCCGTGATTGTATGTCCTGGAAAATTATTAGGATTTAATTTATATTCTTCAAACAATTTTTTTGTCTCCTGTTTAATCCATTCATGAATTTTTTTAAAATTATTGGGAGAGATTCCTAGTCTGGTCACTATATACTCAAGCGAACTTACAACAACTATCTTTTTTACAGGATATATTATCGGAATATTTTCCATATAACTTTTTTTCCAAAATATACCCCCTCTGGAAAAATCATGTTTTGTTTCAGCTTCATTTAACCAGATCTCATTCATTCTTTTTTGTTTGTAATAATTTTGATCCATTGATTTTGATTATTTACTCAACATGAAAACCTATTTGCTCTTTAATTTCATTTGGTTGTAACGAGAGTGTGAAATACCCAAGAACGCCGTCAAGTTTCATTAGTAAATATTCTCTATCACAGAAACTTTCAGCTGAGTAGCTTTTAGAGCCAGATATCATGTTAAAGCTAACAACTATTGGTTTAATTTCAGATTCTGGAAATTTGAACTCAACTAAATTATCTCCTGAAAATTCTTCAAGGATATTCACAACCGAATTAAACTCATCTGCGTACTTCTTTCCAACATTATGTTGGGGTATATTTGCTTTTAAGGCGGTCAATCTTGCTAATGATTTTGCTATTTCTTTGTCCATAATTTTATCTGAGACCAATAACTTTCTAATTATACCTGTGGAAAACTATTTTGCAAGTATTTCGTGGTCGCGGAATACTTGTCTAATCCAAATATACTTGATAGGATATGGGTGTGTCAAGCTTGTGAAGGACCGTCCTTCACTGATATAATAAAAGCATGCAAAGACCTCATACATTTTCGATAAATGAGCACTACCATCTATACAACCGCGGTACCGACAAAAGGCCCATTTTTCTAGATAGAAACGATTATCATAGATTTATGATACTTCTCTATCTTTGTAATACAAACGAGCCTCTTGATATGCAAAAGATCTTTGTAAAACCTGGTGAAGGACCGTCCTTCACAGAGATATTCGAAATAAAAAGAAAAGACCCAATTGTGGCCATAAATGCCTGGACTTTAATGCCAAACCATTTTCATTTATTGGTAAAAGAAATTACCGAGGGCGGTATTACGACATTTATGCGGAAAGTGAATACTGGATATTCAATGTATTTCAATAAAAAATATAATCGCACAGGAAATCTTTTCGAAGGAAAATTTAAATCTAAACACGCCGATAATGATAACTATCTAAAATACTTATTTTCTTATATTCACCTAAATGCAGTCAAGCTAATAGACGACGAAAGTAGATGGAAAGAAGTTGGTATTAGTAATTTTAAAAATGCAAAAGATTTTTTAATTAAATATGAATATTCAAGCCTGGCTAACTATATTGGAATAGAAAGAAAATACAATAAAATAGTTACGGAAGATTTATTTTATGAGTACTTCCCTGATGAGAAAGCTGCATGGGTCGAAATACTAGAATGGCTTTCATACAAAAATCTAGTGGAAGACGGAGTGAAGGACGGTCCTTCACAAAAAGAACAAAATGAAAAATAAAAGGCAAAATTATAACGGAAAAATATTAAAACTACTCATAGATAGAAGTGCGGTATCTTTTGATGAAATTATTGGGTTTGTGAAGGACCGTCCTTCACAAAGTGCCATTACCCGCTCGTTAAAGGGCCTAAAGGAGGCTGGGTTGGTAGAGAGCCATAGCTCGGGACAGCGCGACTATGCCCGCCTCACAAAGGAAGGCAAGAAAAAGGCGCATAGTTTGAAATTGGAAAATGATACTGCGGTCTTGAACCCCACTTGGGATGGCAAATGGAGAATAATACTTTTGGATTTACCCGAAGCTCGCAAAGCCGAACGCGAATCGCTCCGTTATCTCCTCAAAAAAGCTGGCTTTGTGTGCCTCAAAAACTCGGCATGGATTTCCCCCTACCCTTTTGAGCACTTGTTTGAAAATATAAAAAAAGATTTAGGATTGGCGAGTGAAATGATAATCATCGTCACTGATACGATAGATGAAATATCAGAAAAAGAATTTGTTAAAACTTTTAGATAAGTTCTTAAACTGAAAAAGTGTCTTCTCCCACAGCTTCCATTTTCTCGGCCATATTTTCTTTGTTTAAATGCAAATACTCCATCGCAGAATCCTTGTCTCCAGGAGCTATTTGGGGAGAGCTGTATAAATGCTCGCCTGCGTACTGCTGATTGTATAGATCCATCAATACATTGTATTGAGTTAATATTTTAAAATCTGTGACATCTGAAAGAACCAAAAGCGCTTCAAGCTGTTTTAATTCGGCCAATTTATTTTGGCGAGTCATCTCCATATAAGCCTCGGCTTCGGCTTCATTTTCTATATTCAAACCAGTTTGTTCAAAAATTTGTTTTTGGATATGAGACATCTTTGAAGTATCTATTTGTTCTTTACCGAAAAGACGGCTAACGTGAAAATTATGCCTGCTTTCATGAGCATCATTTTGCATCTCCGACCCTCCAGTCTTTCCGCTCAAAACATCTTCTATATTGTTTGGTTCTTCCATTATATTTGACATGTTTGTATTGTATCAGAATAATTAAAATCAAGCACTTTTTGCAAACACTCGAACCCTGGCTGGGCGGAGTATACGCTCGCCGATACGATAGCCAGCTTGGGTGATGGAAGCGACGGTGTGATCTAGAGAAGCATCATCGGTCGGCACTACTTCGATGGATTGGTGGAGATTGGAATCAAAGGCATCCCCCAATTTTGTTTGGATAGGTTCTACGCCATATTCGGCGATAGCTTTCAAAATTTGCTGGTGGATATACTCTACGCCGGTGCGCCAATTCTGATCTACTTTTTCCCAAGCATCTTTGTTTGCAAAAGCCATGTCGTAGCTATCGAGTGCTGGCAGTAAATCTAGAACGACATTCTCTTCTGCATTCTTTTTTAAATTTTTCGAGCGCTCTATTTCTTCTTTTTTGTAATTTATAAAATCGGCGCGCTCACGCTGCCAATTGTTCAAATATTCCTGCTTTTCGGCAAGAGCTTTCGCCAGTTTTTCACGCAGTTTTTTGACCGGGTCGGCAGTATTGCCCTCGCCATCTTCTTCTATAAATTCCACATCTTTTTCTTCGTCTTGCATAAAATTTATACTAACAAAAAATCCCCGTTTGGGGAAGTTTTGTATTGTCCATTTTAAGTAATTAACGTTTTGACCATTGTGGAGCCTTGCGGGCTTTTTTGAGACCGAATTTGCGGCGCTCTTTGGCTCGAGGATCGCGCTTGAGGAAGCCGGCGGACTTCATCTTGGCTTTTAATTCTGGCTCGGTAGAAGCGAGAATACGAGCGAGGCCGTGGCGGATGGCTTCAGCTTGAGAGTGGATACCACCACCAGAAACGACGACGGTGATTTCAAATTTGTCGGTGATTTGGTTGGAAGCGATCGGGTCCATGACGATAGCGCGGAGAGCAGAAGTAGGAAAATACGCATTGAGCTCTTTCTCATTTATGAACATAGAAGATTTCACTGCTGGGGTGAGGCGAACACGAGCAGTAGATGTCTTTCTGCGTCCAACCTTTTCTATATATTTTGTAGTTTTTTCAGCCATATGTTTCTATAAATTATTTTGGTTATTCGGTAATGGTTAAATTCTTGAGCATTCGCGCGCGGAGCTTGTTTACCGGAAGCATGCCCTTTATAGCATGGCGGAGGAGTTCGGCATAGCCCTTTGTCTCGGCGACCTTGCCCCAAGAACGCTTGGTCAAACCACCCGGATACCCAGAGTATGAAGCGTGAGTATTTTCCAAAAGTTTCTTTTCAGAAATTTTTATTTTGGAAGCATTTTCCACTGATACGGTATTTCCAGAAACGGTATTCTTTGCAAAGTCAGCGCGTTCTTTGCCCATGAGAAGTACAGCTGCTTCGCCCGCGATGCGTCCGAGTGATTTTCCTTCTGCGTTTAGTTTGTAGTTGGTTGGTTTCATAAAATTATATAAATTCGATTATAGCCATTTCTGCGCCATCGCTCTTTCTCGCGCCCAATTTAGTGATGCGAGTGTAGCCCCCGACGCGGTCTTTGTACTTCGGCGCGATTTCCTTGGTCAGAATGCCGACCGCTTTCGCATTGTTGTACAAACGAGAGAGGAGAATACGGCGAGAAGCGAGGCCCGGCTTCTTTGCGAGGGTCACAAACTTTTCTGCGTGCGGGCGGAGCTCTTTTGCTTTCGCAAGAGTGGTTTTGATTTTGCCTTTTTCGACAATGTTTAGAACCAAGCCCTTCAAAAGAGCTTCTCTTTGCTGAATTTCTCGTCCAAATTTTCTATTGTGATTTCCGTGTCGCATAATGGTTTTATTACTGTATTAATTATTTGAGGTTTAGGCCAAATTCTCCAAGCACGCGCTTGATTTCTTGGATTCCCTTCTCGCCCATGCCATCTATTTCAAGCAGGTCTTCTTTTTTCTTGCGAGCGATACCTCCGACAGTGCGGATACCAGCGCCAGTGAGGGCGTTTAGAGTGCGAGTGGAGATGTTTAGAGTATCGAGACGAGTCTTCATGGCGTCGGTAGATTCTTCTTTGGTTTCAGCGCCAGAAACTTCTTCGGCAGATTCCTTTTCAGTAGCTGGAATTTCTACATCAAACTTGAAATCCAAAATAGCTTTGAGCTGGGTGATCATGATTTCGATAGAACGCTCGAGCGCTTCGCGAGGC
>CALRBJ010000026.1 GCA_943354205.1 Candidatus Nomurabacteria bacterium | reverse complement strand
CGGAGTAAACATAATCACCCCGTAGTCTTTCTTTATGATAGATAGGCGGGTATAATATCACTAATGCCCACGGATTTTATTTTTGAGGCTCTAAAGGAAATGCTCCATGTCGCTCTACAGACTGCGCCTTTTTGGGCGCCGGTCGGCCTCTTGCTTTTAGCAGCCGAAATGTGGAAGCTCTATATAAATAAACTTCACTTGCAAAGCTTGAAGTGGACGATGCTTGAAGTGCGGATACCAAAAGATGTGTTCAAGACCCCGCTCGCTATGGAGCTCGTGCTTATAAATGCTTTCCACCAAGGTGGGGGAGTCGGCACATGGTTCCACCGATGGTGGCTGGGCGCTTTGCCAGCCACATTTTCTCTCGAGATCGCATCGCTCGGCGGAAAAGTCTATTTTTTTATTCGAACCCAGCCAAAATTCAAACAACTCATCGAGAGCCAAATTTATTCCCAATACCCCCAAGCAGAAATAAATGAAGTTGACGACTATGTGGATGCTATCGTCGCTCCACACGAGAGCGGTAGTGAGTGGAAGATGTGGGGTACCGAGTTCAAGCTCGCCACCAAGGATGTCTATCCGATAAAAACATACATTGATTATGGCCTAGACAAGGCCACCAGTTTGGACGAAGAGCAAAAGATCGACCCTATCACCACCATGCTCGAGCACATGGGTTCGATCACTCCAAACGAGCAGATGTGGTTCCAGATCATGATCCGCATCACCACCAAGCGCTTTGGTGTGGCCGGAGAATGGTTTGGCAAGCAAGATTGGACCAAATCTGCCGAAGAAGAAATAAAAAAGATAATGAGCAAGCCTATGTTTGCTCCTGAAAAAGACGACAAAGGCAAATCGAAAGCGCCCACGGCCATGAACCTCTCCACTGCGCAAAAAGAAAAGATCGACGCTATCGAGCGCTCCATACAAAAGCCAGCATTCGATGTGGGTATCCGTGGTATTTATCTGGCAAAAGGCGATAGTTTCAATGCCATCAATATGACCGCGCTCACTGGCGCTTTCAAGCAGTATGGTTCTGCTAATTTAAATGGTTTTCGAGCCACAAATGTGACCGATGTGGATATCGGCATCATCCACGATCCGTTCAAGCGCATCGTGCCGAGAAAAAAGATGGAGATGTTCAATGCTTACCGTGCGCGCGGGTATTTCTACCATCCGTACAAGCTCCCGCCTTTCATTCTAAATGCCGAAGAGCTTGCCACTATTTATCACTTCCCAGGCCGTGTGTCTGAAACTCCTTCATTCGCGCGCATCGAGGCCTTGAAAGCTGAGCCTCCGGTAAATCTCCCAACCTGATGGAACCAAACGAAATAATCAAACCGCAAACAAAACTTCCAAGAAAATTTTTTATTTTAGGAGTAGCCATATTTATCATTTTCTGCGCTCACTTTATTTTTCCGCCAAAAAATTTCCCTACGGGAACTATTGTCACTATTTCTCGCGGTGAGCCATTGGTAAAAATCTCTCGCGATTTTGAATCGCTTGGTTTGGTGCGTTCAAAATTGATTTTTCAAACAGTGGCCGTGGTGCTCGGCGGAGCGCACAATATTTCACCCGGTGACTATTTGTTTGAGAGAAAAGTTTCAGGGATTGAAGTTGCGCGACGCATCGCTTTCGGCGTACATCACATAGCACCTTCTAAGATCACTCTCCCAGAAGGCAAAAATAATACCGAGATGGCGGAAATTTTTGCCGAAAAAATTCCGCTTTTCGACAAAAATCTTTTTCTAGCGCAAGCAATTTCTAAACAAGGCTACCTTTTCCCCGATACATATTTTTTCTATCCGCACACGACCATTTCTGAAATCGTGGAAACTTTGAACAAAAATTTTGAAAAGCATATCGCGAAATTTAAAAAAGAAATCACTGAATCAAAAAGAACCGAGGCGCAAATCGTGATCATGGCATCTATACTCGAGCGCGAGGCTTCTGGCGAGAACGACATGGCGACCATCGCGGGCATACTCTGGAAACGCTACGATATCGGGATGAAATTACAAGTGGATGCCACGAATGGAATGGTTTTCGACACTTACAAGTCGGTCGGTTTACCAGAGTCTCCGATCGGTAATCCAGGAATTCTCTCTATAAAATCCGCTATCCATCCCACCCCTTCGAATTACCTCTACTATTTGCATGACAAAAATGGGGCCGTGCATTATGCCGCCACCTATGCCGAGCACAAGAGAAATATCGCTAAATATTTGAGGTAGTTGCGATTTTACTCTATTTATTGTATAGTTTTGTCAGAATAAAATTGAAAATTATGAGTAAATACAGTCAATACGGCATATTTGCCGACGCTCATCGCACCATCTTTTCTATTCTGAAAAGAATGCGATACACTGAAAAACTTCTATACCACTTCAAAGAATCTACGCCTCATGGCGGCGCCAATGCATCGGACCCTTCAAATGGATACTATACATTTTCATTTGAAACAAAAGATGAAATATTTATGTCTTTGCTGGTTCAATGCCACAATACAAATGAAAACAGTGGCCTCGCTCACTATGACAGCAAATCGAAAAGATTTTCTTTTTCAGTAAATATAAAATCTTCGAAAGAAGAGATTTATGAAATGATAAAAAAAGGAATTTTTGATATGCAAGACTATGGTGCGGACAATGAAGCAGAGTTTAGCAAACAACTTTTGTTTGGAATTTCCCAAGCGTCGACGATTATCATCGGAGTAGAAAATCCCACAAAGATCGAGGATACAAAATTCAAGGTAGACAAATGGATTTTGTTGAAAAACAAATCCAAAACCTTAAAGATGCCTCTGCAAATAAAATCTTCTAGGGAAGGACAAGAAAAGCACAGAGCAAAAAATCCTGAAATTCCATCGATAATTTTCTGTTCGACAAAAGCCTGCTCGGCGCATCTTTTAGCGCAGACAATAAATACCATGGGATTGGCATGGATTGCTGGCAATATCCGTCATGAAAGTATGTTGCGCGCCAAGTGAGTTTTTGGAAGCTAGGTGTCCTATGGGCACCTTTTTTTATTTCCCAAATTAGTATAAGTTATAAGAGTTGATTATGAAAAAAAGTCTAAAAAATAAAACAGTTTTTGTGGGCGTTTCCGGCGGGGTGGATAGCTCTGTCTCGGCGGCGCTTTTGAAAAATGCCGGCTACCATGTGGTCGGGGTTTTTATCCGTACCTGGAGCCCGGAGTGGATAGAGTGCACTTGGCGTAGTGAGCGCCGGGATGCCATGCGGGTTTGCGCGCATCTCGACATCCCATTTTTAGAATGTGATGCGGAGAAAGAATACAAAAAAGAAGTCGCCGACTACATGATCAGTGAATACAAAGCGGGTCGCACGCCAAACCCCGATGTCATGTGCAATCGCGAAATAAAGTTTGGCGTATTTTGGAAATTTGCTAAAAAACACGGTGCCGATTTTATCGCGACAGGGCACTATGCTATAAATAATTATCAATTACGAATTAAAAATTACGAATTAAAGAAGGCAAAAGACCCAGCCAAAGACCAATCTTACTTTCTATGGAAATTAAATAGTAAAGATTTAGCTCATGTGATTTTCCCGATAGGGCATTTGAAAAAAAGCGAAGTCAGAAAACTGGCGGAGAAGTTTAATCTGCCGACAGCTGTAAAGAAAGATAGTCAGGGCATTTGCATGCTGGGCGATCTGGATATAAAAGATTTTCTTTCGCATTATATAAAGAATAAAAAAGGCGATGTATTTGATGAATCCGGGGAAACAATCGGCTATCACAATGGGGTGGCATTTTTGACGATAGGCGAAAGGCATGGATTTACCGTGACTAAAAAAACCAATGCCGATGGGCCGTATTATGTCGTGGCTAAAGATATTAAAAAGAACACGATTACTGTGTCACAGGAAAAGAATTCTCCCGGACTCGGCACGGATAATTTTCTGCTGAAAATTTCCTCTGCTCGCGCCAGTCGCGCTGCGCAAGGCCTCTCTCGTGAAAATTCTTTTCCTGTTTCCATTTCCGACACAAATTGGATTTCAGAAATTCCTAAATCAAATAAAAAATATAAATGCCAGATCAGATATCATGGCGAATATTTGCCATGCCAGATTTTGAAAATTGAAAATTCTAAATTGAAAATTAGCTTCCAGCAGGAAGTTCTCGTAGCTCCAGGACAATCTATAGTTCTATACGACGGGGATGTTTGTCTGGGTGGGGGTATAGTAGTATAATTTAGCCATGGAAAACTTTTTAAATTTGGATCAGTTAGATATTTTAATAAAACTCTCTTTAGCCATGGGCCTCGGTGTGGTCATCGGTGTCGAGCGCCTCTGGGCGCACAAGACCGCTACCATGCGCACACACGCGCTGGTGGCCATGGGTTCGGCTATGTTTGTGGTCATCTCTGAAATCCTCGCTCGGCACTATGGCACTTTTTCTGGCTTCAATCCCACCCAGATGGCGGCTTCAATCATCACTGGTGTAGGGTTTTTGGGCGCCGGTCTCATCATTTATCACAATTCTCAAATATCTGGAGTGACCACTGCTTCTGGCATATGGGTTTCGGCTGGCATCGGCATGGCGGTCGGTTTTGGCTTGTATTCTTTAGCCATTATTGCCACACTTTTAACCCTATTTATCTTTACCGTGCTTTGGTTTGTAGAACAACGCTTGAAAGACTTGCCGATAGACAAGAACTAGCCCGTATTTCTGATATGTATTTCTGATATTGACACAAAATACCAATTCATGTATAATTGGGCTAGTTTTTCTTTAACTAAAACAAAATCAAACATGTTAAAAAATCCACAGGGAACATGGTTTTCCCGAATCGCCACTCATTTTGTGAATGTTTTGAGCGCTTCAGTCGATGAATCGCTTAAAAATTTCTTCACTCCTGCATTTTTGTGGGGTAAGGTATTGGAAGAAAAATTCCACTACGAAAATTTTGCTGTCATGCCTTTTTCTATGTGGAAAGAGGTGTCGGAAGAGAATTTGAAAAGTTTCGAAGTGCCTGCTCGTGGCTTTGAAAACTTTACCAAACTCGATTCTGCCGGCAGAGACATTTTTGTTCACATGAAAAATTTGGGGCCGCGGAATATTATTTTTTATTTCGAAAGAGAAAAAGACCCCGGCATGCCGAGCGAGCCCACGGTCAACGAATTGGCCATCGCTCACTCCTACTGTGTGGGCATACTCTCCGACGACAAAGAAATGATCGCTATCTTGTATAGCAAGAATTTCGATGAAATCGGCGCGGAGCTCGTGGAGAAAGCGCACAATGAGTATGTCATCAGCTGAAGCGTGTGGAAA
>CALRBJ010000025.1 GCA_943354205.1 Candidatus Nomurabacteria bacterium | reverse complement strand
ATGGCATTATCTTGGGGCGCGCGAAGACAGCTTTTATATATGGGGTTTTTGGCTATTATCGGCTTGGCGATTCTCGCTTATATTTTTGTTCCCAAAATTCTCACCAAGCCCACTTGTTCTGATGGCAAAAAGAATGGCGCAGAGTCTGGCATAGACTGCGGCGGTGAATGTAAAAATATCTGCTCATTCGAATCCACCCCGCTCTCGGTCATTTGGGCGCGGTCATTTCTGACCAGCGGCAATATTTACAATGCAGTGGCTTATGTAGAAAATAGAAATCCCGATGGCATAGCCAAAGGCGCGCACTATCAATTTAAAATTTTTGACGCGCAGGATATTTTGATCACAAGCCAGGAGGGCGAGGCCGACATTCCTCCCGCCGGACGGTACCCGATATTTTTAGGAGGTATCGACATGGGCAATAGGCGCCCAGTGCGCACAAAATTTGAATTCATAGGCGGAGCTCCTGCTTGGATGCATGCTGGAGCTCCAGCCGTAGACTTGCTTCACTCGGTTCTCGCTAAAAATCCAGACCTTGTAGACATATCCACTTCTCCCAAACTGCACGCTACACTAGAGAACAATTCTCTTTACAATTTGTCTGATATAAAAGTAGTGGCATTGCTTGCTGACGAAAGCAATGTATTTGCCGTGTCTAGCACTTTTGTGAATAATTTGAGCGCTCGATCATCAAAAGATATTTATTTCAATTGGCCGATACCTTTTGCAAATGCTCCGCTTCACACAGACCTGATTCCACTGTTCGATCTTTTAGATGTAGACTATTCCAAAGATGCTTCAAGGTCTAATTAAAAAAGTAGACTGGTTGCTCCTTTCCTTTACCTTGCCCATCATGTTTGCGGGGCTTATAACCATGAAGTCTTTCGATGGCGACTCTTCTCTCTTTTTTTCTCATCAAATAATTTGGATATTTGTCTCTATAATTGTTTTCATTCTTTTTTCTAATATTGATTTTCGTTTTCTTCGCAGGACAGAGATATTGGTCGGGCTTTTTGTATTGTTTCTAGCATCGCTTTTTCTACTCATGATATTTGGGCATATCGCCGGCGGGGCGAGAAGCTGGTTTTCTTTTGGCGGTTTTTCTTTTCAGCCGACAGACATGATAAAGCTGGTGGTTATTCTGATTTTGGCCAAATATTTTTCTCGTCGCCATGTGGAGATAGCTCATTACAAGCATATTTTGATTTCTGGTATTTATGCTTTCATTCCTTTTATCCTGGTTTTTCTCCAACCAGATTTCGGTTCGGCCATCATCATATTTTTTATTTGGATCGGCATGGTCTTGGTTTCAGGTATTTCTAAAAAGCACCTACTCTTTGTTTTTCTCGCTGGAGTTTTAGCTTTTTTTACACTGTGGCTCTTTGTTTTTCAGCCCTACCAAAAAGCGCGCATTATAAACTTTATCGATCCGTATACAAACATGCATGGCTCTGGCTACAATGCTATCCAATCCACCATCGCTGTAGGCTCGGGGCAGATTTTTGGCAAAGGTGTGGGCTTTGGCACGCAGTCGCGCTTAAAGTTCTTGCCCGAGTACGAGACTGATTTTATTTTTGCCGCTTTTGCGGAGGAATGGGGATTTTTCGGAGTGATTCTTCTTTTTGTTTTGTATATTTTAATTATTGCAAAATTGATGCGCATCGCCTCGCACGGCTCTACAAACTTTGAGATACTTTTTGGTTTAGGCGTGATCATATTTTTAGTCAGTCATATATTGGTAAACATAGGAATGAATATAGGTATTTTGCCGGTTACCGGCATCACCCTGCCTTTTATGAGCTATGGAGGCTCGCACCTTTTAGCTGAATTTATGGCGCTCGGCATCGCTAGTTCTATGCGCAATTATTCCCGGGTGTCGCATCCAGACGATATGAAGAATGAATTTTTAGGTCTATAATTAAGCTTTATGAATATAGAAATCTTCAGATTTTTAAATAGCTTCTCGCTCCAAAATATTTTTCTAGATAAAGTTATAATTTTTTTGGCCAGCACTTTCGGCGTTATTTTAATTATTTTTTCGGTACTTTTTTTGTTTTTTTATAAATATCCGAAATGGGACAAAGAAAATGCTCTCATTTTAGCCAAGCGCAGGGTCAAAGAAATACTTTTTATCTTCGGATCTGCTGTGTTGGCGTGGGTGGCGGTCGAGATATTGAAGAGTCTTTTTGCCATCCCGCGTCCGTTTCTTGCACTGAAAGATGTCCATCTTCTTTTTGCCCATGGCGGCAACGATTCCTTTCCATCTGGACATGCGGCTTTCTTTTCTTCGCTTGCTACTTCTATTTATTTTTATCATAAAAAAATCGGCGTTTGGTTTTTCTTCGGTGCCGTTATCATCGGCGTCTCTCGTGTAATGGCTGGAGTGCATTTTCCTGTAGATATTTTAGGTGGCTTTATTCTAGGGGTAGGCCTCACCCTCATCCTCAAAAAAATATGGCGATATTTCCGCCGCGAAACTGCCTAACTCCCAGACCTTTAGGTTCTGGAGATTAAATGTTAAAATATAAAGCATAATGAGAAAGGAACCATTAGCTACTGGAGAGTATTATCACATTTATAATAGAGGAGTAGACAAACGAGACATTTTTAGTACTGCCAGAGATCTTGCTCGTTTTAAAGAAAGTGTAAAAGAATTCAATAGGCTTGATGGCATTGGTAGCTTACGAGATAGAAACCCAGAACCTAAAGGTCTGGAGATTGAACCGATAGTTGCCATAGTGGCTCTAACACTTAATCCAAACCATTTTCATTTTATTTTGAAACAACTAGTTGATGGTGGAATAGCAAAATATATGCAAAAATTACTTGGTGGCTATACAAAATATTTTAATGAAAAAAATGATCGCTCAGGCTCTCTTTTTCAAGGTACTTTTAAGTCAAAATTGATTGATGATGAAAACTATTTTAGAAAAATATTTCCATATACAAATTCTAATTACAAAGTACACGACATTCCAAACAGTAAAAAACACTTAATTTTTTCCAGTGACAAAGAATATGATACTGAAGATTTTAATTTTGTTTCAAAAGAAGAAGGACTAAGGATATTAGAGATATTTGAAAATAAAAATGATTTTAATAGACATTGCGATGAGATTATTTCTATGATTAGAGAGGAAAGGGGGATACGATCGCTAGACAAGACAGATGATTTGCCATAGTTATTCACAGAACCTAAAGGTCTGGGATAGTAAATAATCAAATTTAGTATTTATGAAAATAAAACAAAAATTAAATATTTGGTTTGTACTACATGTTTTATTTTTTGTGGTGGTCATATCATCAATATTCTGGCTTCCTTGGTATGTGCTTTTGTTTATATTTCTAATTCTTCGAATCCAGGACGTGATTTTGGGTGGATGTATTTTAACTAAGCTAGAGTATGGCTCGTATGATCGCAGGTTTGATGCCGAAAATGGTAAATACATCCTGCCTAAGAAAATCTTGAAATTCATACCCATCACAGTAGACTGGATAATTCCAGGAATACTTGTGATTATTTCCTATTTTATAAAGCAAAATTGACCTTGCAATAATGACCCAAAACCGCTAGAATAGCCCCATTGCTATGATAAAAACAAGAATAACTGCACTCGTAATACTTCTATTAGGCCTTGGCGTAGGCTATTTCGTTTATGTCTCCCAGCCAAACTTTGGCAAAGGTCTTCCTTTTCACAATACATTCTCTTCTCGTGTTCCATTTAAATTAGGCTTGGATCTTTCTGGTGGTACGCACTTGGTTTACAAAGCCGATGTTTCTAGTGTAAAAGGAGGCGATGTAAAAAATGCGATGAATTCTCTTCGCGATGTCATCGAACGCAGGATAAATCTCTTTGGTGTTTCTGAACCAGTCATCCAAACTCAATCTGGCAATTTTGTGAACGGGGGAGAGGAAAGACTCATCGTGGACTTGCCGGGTGTGACCGATATAAACAAAGCAGTTGAATTGATCGGACAGACTCCGCTTCTAGAATTTCGCGTGGCCAATCCAGATGCAAACAAACCTCAAAACATCACTGTAGATGCAAACGGTGTGGCCACGATCGATGCGAGCTCGGCTTTTATAAAGACAGATCTAACTGGTCGCTACCTAGACCACGCTTTGCTTGAATTCAATCCAAATACTCGCGAACCGATCGTCTCTCTTGTTTTCGATTCTACTGGCACAGAACTTTTCAAAAAAATCACTTCCGAAAATGTCGGTAAGGTGGTCGCCATATACCTCGATGGTGCGCCTATCTCTACTCCGACTGTGCGCGAAGCGATCACCACTGGCAAGGCACAAATCAGCGGCAACTTTACTCCCGAGGAAGCAAAAACTCTCGTCGGTCGCTTGAACTCCGGCGCGCTTCCAGTGCCGATTTCTCTTATTTCCACTTCCACCATCGGAGCGACTCTCGGTGCGAGCGCTATGCACGCTGGAGTAAAAGCTGGAATGTTTGGCTTGCTCGCTGTCGCCCTCTTCCTCATATTCTGGTATCGTTTGCCAGGCTTGCTCGCGGTCGTGGCCCTCTCCATTTATGTGGCACTCATGCTCGCAGTATTTAAACTCCTCCCAGTCACTCTGACTGCGGCTGGTATCGCCGGATTTATCATATCCATCGGTATCGCTGTGGATGCCAACGTTCTGATCTTTGAGCGTGTAAAGGAAGAAATGCGTTCTGGCAAATCAGTCGCCGATGCGGTGCACGGCGGATTTAAAAAAGCTTGGAACTCTATCCGCGATTCGAATACTTCCACCATCATCACCGCTATTATTCTCTTTTGGTTCGGCACCGCGCTCATCCAAGGATTCGCCCTCACGCTCGGGCTCGGCGTGCTCGTATCTATGCTCTCGGCTATCATCATCTCTCGACTTTTCTTGTATGCTCTCGGCGTAAAGACCGATACAAAAGCAATGAGATTTTTATTCGGGTCCGGAATAACAAAATAACAATATGTTTATCATAAAAAACAAATCAATATTCATCGGCATATCAGTGGCACTCACGATCGCATCTATAATCATGCTTTTCGTTTTTCCGCTTCGCTTCGGCATCGACTTTAAAGGCGGCGCACTTGCAGAAGTTTCTTACACTGGCACTCGACCAGAACCTGGAGTTGTTCAAGCTGAACTAAAACCGCTCAATATAGGCGAAGCTCTCATTCAATCAGAAGGGGACAATGGCTACATTATAAAAACCCGCGACCTTTCCGAAGCCGAGCGCGTATCGCTATTCGCATCTCTATCAGAAAATGGAAAATATAATGTGACCGAAAAAAGCTACACCTCTATCGGCCAATCAGTC
>CALRBJ010000024.1 GCA_943354205.1 Candidatus Nomurabacteria bacterium | reverse complement strand
ACAAATTTTTCTTTCTGCGCTGCCATCTCGGCAGGAATTTTCTTGCCCACCGCTTTGCGGAATTTATCCGCTTCTTCCCAGTTGTAGCCGGCGATATCGAGCGCGCAGAACAATAGGTCGTCTTGGTAGACGATGAGACCGTAGGATTCGCCCAAGAATTTCTTCATCCTCGGGTCGAGATATTTTACCAATGCCGGATTGTGCTTTCGACGGATGTATTCCGGGATAGACTCCATCGGGCCCGGGCGGTAGAGTGCCACCATGGCGTTTATATCGTGGATGGATGTCGGCTTCAATTCTTTTAAATAGCGGGTCATGCCCGAGCCGTTTAACTGGAATAGGCCTTCCGTTTCGCCGGAAGCTAGGAGCGCGAAAGTTTTCTTGTCTTCAAGCGGGACATTTTCAATATCGATATCGATATCGTAGAATTTTTTTACTAATTTGATCGAGTCGGCCAGGATGGAAAGATTTCTAATTCCCAGAAAGTCGAATTTCAAAAGACCGGCTTCTTCGATCGAATACATGTCGTACTGGGTGATTATCTTTCCACCGCGCGGATCGAGCTGGGTGGGGGCGTATTCATATGTGGGAAGCGGGGAGATGACCACTCCGGCTGCATGCACGCTGATGTGCCTGGCGCAGCCTTCGATCTTTTTCGCCAAATCAATTATTTTTTTAGTGTCGGGCTCTTTTTCGTATGCAGTTTTTAATTCCGGAATCATTTCCATGGCACGATCGATGGTCATCGGGAAGCCTTGTGAGCCCATAGGAATCATATTCGAGATGCGATCGCCTACGGCGTATGGATAGCCTAAAGCGCGGGCCACATCGCGCACAGAACCCTTGGCCATCATGGTGCCAAATGTTCCGATCTGCGCCACATGGTTTTCGCCATACTTTCTTTTGGCATAGTCGAGCATTTCTTCACGGCGGTCGTCGGCTATGTCCAAGTCGATATCGGGCGGGCTCGGGCGGTAAGGATTCAAAAATCTTTCGAAAGGCAATTTATATTCTATCGGATTTATGGTGGTGATACCGATCAAATACGAAACCATCGATCCAGCCGCCGACCCGCGTGTGGTGGTTAGTATTCCTTCACTCTTTGCAAATTTGATCAGGTCGGAAACTACCAAGAAATATTTTGAGTAGCCCTTTGTTCGAATAATTGAAAGTTCGTATTCAATGCGTTCTTTTATTTCTGGAGTTTCTTGGAGGCCATGTTCTTTGATTCCTAGATAGGCAAGCTCAGCAAGCTTTGCGTCGGGATCGCTGCCGTCTGGCACTTTATAATCCGGGAATACCCATTTGCCGAGTTCCAATTCCAAATTGCACATATCGGCCACGAGCATGGTGTTTGCTACCGATTCGGGGCAGTCGCTAAAATATTCTAATGCTTTCTTCTCATCGATGAGCGAAAAATCGTCTTCTGAAAATTCAAACCGAGTGGCGTCTTTGGCATCGCCTTGGGTGTTTATGGCAAGGAGTGTGCGGTGCGCTTCGTGGTCGTCGGCGCATGGATAGTGCGAGTCTTGGGTGGCCACCACGGGGATATCGTGCTTCTTTCCGAGGGCGATCAGTTTCTCGCGGACTTCGGCATCGCGCTCGACGTGCGGGTGCGATTGGATTTCTATAAAATAATTTTCTTTGCCGAAAATGTCTTGGTACTCTTTGACCAGTGCGTCGGCTTTTTCCATATCGCCTCCGAGGACTACTTGCGAAAGCTCTCCGCCCATACAGCCAGAGAGTGCGACGATGCCCTCGCTATACTGGCGCAATATTTCTTTGTCGACGCGCGGTTTGTAATAGTAGCCTTCGAGGTTTGCGATGGTGACTAGGCGAATTATATTTTTATACCCCTGTAGATTTTTGGCGAGTAGTATGAGGTGATAGTAGCGTTTTTGGCCTGTTTCAGTATTTCGATCGTGTCGCGAACCAGCGGTCATATAGGCCTCGACGCCGATGATTGGTTTTATGCCGGCATCTTTGCATGCTTTGTAAAATTCGATGGCGCCGTACATATTGCCGTGGTCGGTCAGGGCCATGGCTTTCATGCCGTTTTTCTTAGCGATGCCTACCATCACATCGATTTTAGACATGCCGTCGAGCAGGGAATAGTGCGAATGCGTATGAAGATGGACGAATTTGCTCATAGTTTTTTGATTATACCAGAGTCTCTTTTAAATACAGAAAAACTCGTCTTTGGTGTTAGAATCATTGAATAATGAAGACGATTATCGGTATAGACGAAGCGGGAAGAGGGCCTATCGCAGGGCCGGTCGCCGTAGGCGCTTTTGCATTTAAAATTAAAAATTATGAATTAATAATTAAGAATGTAAAAGATAAATACAAGCTTCCGCTACGGGATTCGAAAAAACTTTCGGCGAAGCAAAGAGAAGAATGGTTTGCGATTATAAATAAATGGCAGAAAGCAGGGAAGTGCGATTATGCGGTGACACTTGTTTCAGCTAGCGATGTAGATAAAATTGGTATTTCAAAAGCGATACAGAGTGGATTGAATAAAAGTTTAGAAAAAGTTAAAGCAAAAAATACACACCAGATTTTTCTAGACGGCGGGCTGAAAGCGCCAAAAGAATTTAAAAATCAAAAGACCGTAATAAAAGGGGATGAGAAGATACCGGTTATTTCTTTGGCCTCGATCTGCGCCAAAGTTGTAAGAGATGCTCACATGACCCGTCTGAATAATAAATACCCATTCTATTCTTTTAATACCCACAAAGGTTACGGCACCAAGGCCCATTACAAGGCGATAGAGAAGTACGGTATATCGAAAATACACCGCAAAACCTTCCTAAAAACCCTTGTAAAATAAGGCTAAATGCATATTTCATATGCTTGACTTTTGTCTATAAAAGTGATACAATATGGGTCGATAAAGTTTTCATTCAAGTAACTTAAAAAACAATTTTTCATCATGAAAAAATTAACAATTCTTCTTTTTTCCGCCTTGTTTGCGAGCTTCTGCACTGTGGCCGATGCGCAAACAAACAAAACTACCGGTGCCAGTGTGTCTGCTGTAAAAGCAACAATAAACATGACCCCGGACAGCATTACTGTTTCCACCGCCGAAGGCAAGTATTACTTGTATTTGGCGCACAGTGGGACAGATTATTTTTTGATGATTTCCCAAAATCATGAAATGTTCAAGCTGTTTAAGGAAAACAAAACCGGCGTGATAAATTTGGAAGGCGCAGAGATAGATCCCTTGGATAAATTTTACAAGGAAGTAATCAAGCTTGCCCCCGCCAATTTTAAATCCACACTGACAGCGCTCAATGTGTATCGCATGTTTAGAGTTTTCAACTACAAAGTGGAAGCTGCTACCGCCAGCAACAAGCCTGGTTAAACAAAAAAGAAGCAAAAAACAAACAAACCCGTCGCTTTTGTGTGACGGGTTTTTTTATTTTTAATACAATATCTTGCAATTTGGGCTATTTTTAGTTAATATGGCTCGGTATTCTTATAAAAAAGAATCAATCCGGAGTAGCTCAGCGGTAGAGCGATCGCCTGTTAAGCGATTGGTCGTAGGTTCGATCCCTACCTCCGGAGCCAAATTAAAAATCCCCAATTGGGGATTTTTAATTTTTACCGATGCCCGCATCCGGCCCAGCAGCATGGGCGGCGCATGCCGGAGGAGAGTTTGGAGAGGGCTTTTTTGATACGAATATTTCTGGTCTCGGCTTTTTTGCCGGAGATGACCCAGCAAATCCATTCATTGCGGGCGAGGGGAGTAATGTCTTTCCATACGGCTCGAGCAGAAGGGGTGGAGTGGATGGCTTTATTAAAATCTGCGGGTAATGTATGCATAAAATTATTTTACCAAATCTGCTATACTAAAACTATGCAAAAAATAGCAACACGAATTTTTATATATTCATCTATCGGCTTTGGGGTTTTGGGCATTCTGCTTGTTTTGGCCGGCGGGCCGGATGACAACGGTACGGGCTTGGTCATGGCGCTCCACAAGCTCCTATTTGCGGACATATTCATCATATTGCCTTCATTTGCTCTCTCCCTCGCTGGCAAGTATTTAAACAAATAGGAATATAGGGGATTTTAATCTATAATTAGGGCATCTTATAATTAATAAAATAAATCAAATGGCAAAAAGAAGCACAACACTAGGCATAAAAAAGAAATCGCGGTACTCTCGCAAGACAAAAAAGCGCCTCGCGATAAAGAAAGAAATGCTGGCAAAGAAGGCAGCAAAAAAGAAAAAGAGAATTTAAACAAAAGCGCCCTTGGGGCGCTTTTGTGGTTTTAGAGGGTTGGGCTATAATGGGTATTATCAGTGTGTTAATCAAATAAAATTTTATGAACATTGTGATAAAAGCTACAAATATGGAATTGACCGAGGCGATAAAGGATTATGCCAATAAGCGCGCCATGTCGCTTGAGAAATTATTGGGAAATGATTCAGGAATTTTAGTTGAAGTGGAGCTAGGCAAGGACACAAATCATCATAAGCAAGGGGAGATGTACCGCGCTGAAATAAATGTCTCGGGTGCTGGTCAAACATACCGCGCGGTGGCATCGAGCATAGATATATACGCTTCTATAGACGAAGTGCGCGATGAAATAGAACGCAAGGTCACAAACTCTCGCGACCGCTCCCGTAGCCTATTCCGTCGTGGCGCTCGCAGTGTAAAGAAAATGTTAAAGGGAATTTCAAAAAGAAATCCGTTTACTTCAAAGTATTAAAATTAGATTTGAAAATTTCCCAATTTACCTCCTTTTTGCCTTCGGGGATTACTTTTTTGACGCAGAATTTTCCGAAGGAAAATTCTGCGTCTGTGATTTTTACTCTTTTGTTATTTTTATCCATAAAATAAATTCCTGGCCAGCCGAAGTATGCGCGATATTTTCGCCATATTTTTTCACTTAGCTGTCCAACCGCTAAGTCGGCCAAATCTACAAGCCCGTCTTCCTTTTTTAATTTTTTTGTAAACGTTGCTTTGCTGTGATCTTGCTCATGCGGAATTATTTTTCCTGCTATCCAGTCATCTAAAATTTCACCTATCATTTCTCCGCCGCGGGTGAATAATATTTTGGTTAGTTCTGGTGCGGTTTCACTTCCCGACAAAGAATATTTTTCCTGTTTTATAATCGGGCCATGGTCTACTTCTTTGTCTATGATCATGATGGTTACACCTGTTTCGCTTTCGCCCGCGAGTATCGGGCCTTGTATTGGAGCTGGTCCGCGGTAGAGCGGAAGGAGAGATGTGTGCACATTTATGATTTGGTGCTTGGCGATATCGATTAGGGCTTGCGGTAAAATTTTGCCGTAGCCGACGACAATAAGAATATCAGCATTTTCTGTTTTAATTTTTTCTATTGCGTCAGAATTTATTTTTTAAAGCTGAATCGCTGGCACCTTTTTTTCATCAGCACAATTTCTTGCGAGAGTGTGAGTTAGGATTTGAT
>CALRBJ010000023.1 GCA_943354205.1 Candidatus Nomurabacteria bacterium | reverse complement strand
TCATCTGCCCATTTTCTTGCGAGAGGGGGAGTTAGGATTTGATGCCGGCCGGTTGGCTTGTCGGGAGTGGTGACAACAAGAGAGGGAATGATTCCCTTAGAGTACAAGGCATCGAGCGCATACACTGCTTCTTCAGATGTGCCAAAGAATACTATCTTATTTTTTTGGTTTGGAGTGGTCATGAGGAGGGATTTCTTCGAGTTCTTTTGCGGTGTCGATAAAGAGTATGCCATCGAGGTGGTCTATTTCGTGCTGGAATATTTGGGCCAGGAGTCCGCGACCTTCCATTTCGAATTCTTGGCCGTGTTCATCGGTAGCTTTTACAACCGCACGCGAGGCCCGTTTTACCTTGCCGTAGAGCCAGCGCACCGAAAGACATCCTTCGATCATGGCTTTCCGATCGCGCGATTTTTTTATTATTTCCGGATTGATAAAAACTTTGTCGATGCCTTCGGTCGGGAATATTTTTTTAGATACCACGAATACGCGAATACTCTCGCCCACTTGGGGCGCGGCGATAGCCACGCCGTCGTCTTGCTCGCCCAAGGCTTTGCTCATTCTATCCAGAATTTTGGACAAATCTTTAGACCCGATCTCTTTTTTAGAGATAGGTTTCGCGTGTTTTCTTAGCAACTTCTCGTTTTTGTCGAGAATATGAATCATATTATTTCAAGTTCTTTAGGTAGTCCAAAAGTTTTGGCACTTTTACCGTTTCCTGCGAGCGGGTGGCCATATCTCGGACAATGACGGAGTTTTCCAGCGCTTCTTTTTGGCCAAATATGAGCGCGTACGGCACATTCATTTTCTCTGCCACGCCGAGCTGGGCGCCCAAAGAATCTTTTGAGAGAGATTGGGCGATGGGTATGTGCGCTTTGCGCAAGATGTCGATGACATTCAAGCTCTTGAGCTTTGCTTCCATGCCGAGCTGGATGAAATACATCTTTGGCTTTTTCATTATCCTCGGCGCGAGCTTTTTATACCAAGGCGCTTCTACCACACGGTCCACACCTAGAGAGAACCCAACGGCTGGGATATCGCGCTTGGCACCGAGGTGTCGGCCCAGATAGTCGTAGCGACCGCCGGAGGCCACTTGGGTTGGAGTAGAACTTTCCTCACTATTTTGAGTATAAACTTCAAATACTGTGCGAGTGTAATAAGATAGCCCCCGCACTAAATTTTTATTTATATTGTATTCAATTCCCATTTCGCCTAAATATTCGAGTACTTCTTTGAAGTGTTTCTTGCAGGCGCTGCAAAGATAGGCGACTGCTTCCGGCGCGCCCTGATTTATTTCTTTTGTTTTTTCTTCTTTAGAATCGAGAATGCGAAGGGGATTGGTTTTCAATCTTTCACGGTCGATGGCGGGGAGTTGGTTTAAGTGTTTTTTGTAATAGCTAACGAGTTCTTTTACATAAGCTGGACGGCAGTCTTTGTCGCCGATGGAATTTATTTCAATGGAAAGTTTTTCCGCGCCAGCTTCTTCGAGCACGGTCATGCCGGCTTTTATGACGAGCGCATCCATGATGCTTTTTTCAGAGCCGAGCGCATCCATGTCGAATTGCCAAAATTGGCGATAGCGCCCTTTTTGCGGATTGTCGTGTCGCCACACTGGGCCGTGCTGATAGATCATGACTGGCTGGGGTAGGGTTTGCATGCCTTTTTCTATGTATGAGCGCATCAGAGGGGCGGTGTGCTCGGGTCGCAGAGCGAGTTTGTCGCCACCTTTGGTGCGGAGTGTGTACATTTCTTTGTCGACGATATCGGTGCCGACACCGATAGAGGAAGTAAATACTTCTTCATGCTCGAGCATAGGAGTCTCGATCGGTTTGAAGCCATAGTAAATGGCGACCTCCTGGGCTTTTTCAAAAAAACCTTGGAAAGAATAGTAAGCTTCGTCGGTGATATCGCGCATGCCTTTTGGCACCTGAAATTCAGTTGATTTTTTTGTGTCTGTATTTTTTTGATTTTTTGGTGTTGGTTTTTTCATATTTTTAGTAATTATTATTTTCTCCCGGTAGTATGCCTATGCGAGAAAATGGAAGGAGTCGCAAGTATACTCGCCCGACGATTAGATCTTTTGGTAGATTGCCCCAGTAGCGGGAATCGGACGATGCGGGACGATTGTCGCCCAAAACGAAGTATTCATCCGCGCCCAATTTGCTGGTGACATTGCCATCGACGGCTCTGCTGACATATGGCTCATCGAGAACAAAACCTTCGGGGTGATCGGCATTTTTTATCGTCACTGAATTATTTTTAGTGACGACTGTTTCGCCTGGCAGACCTATGATGCGTTTGATAAAGTACTTGGACTTGTCTTTTGGATAATGGAATACGACGACATCGCCTCTATGGGGCGGATGGAATCGATAAGACAATTCATCGATGATTAGGTATTGGCCGTCGTTGAAAGTGGGAAACATAGATAGACCGGAGACCACGAATGGCTGGGCTACAAAGTAGCGGATCGGTACGACGATGATAAATGCTATGGCGGCGAATTTTACCAACTCCAAAAAACTGTTCTTAGCCGGAGTTTTCTTGTTTTCATCCATAATTTGCCCATTCTAGCACAAAAAATGCTATCATTCAAAATCATGATCACAATATTGGGTTTGGGCAATCCGGGCGAAGAATATGCAAAGACCAGGCACAATGCTGGGCGTATCGCCGCCACGCTTTTGGCCAAGAAATTTGAATTTGGGGATTGGCGAGAAGACAAAAAAAGCAAAGCGCTTTTAGCGCTCGGAAAAATCGGCAAAGAAAAGGCGACTATCGCTCTGCCGGAAACATTTATGAATAAATCGGGCCAAACGGCCGGCGCGCTCATAAAGTCTAAAAAAGATTTGAAAAATCTGATTGTCATTTACGATGATTTGGATTTGCCACTTGGCACTATGAAAATTTCGTTCAATCGGGGCGATGGCGGACACAATGGTTTGGCTTCCATAATAAAAGCGGTAAAGTCACGCGAGTTTACACGCGTTCGCATCGGTATTTCTCCGGCCACACCGAAAGGAAAAGTAAAAAGACCTGACAGCGAAAAATTAGGAACGTTTTTAGTAGAAAAAGATTTGAAAGATGCGGATTTGGCGGAAATAAAAAAGATTGCTAAGAAAATCGGCTTCGCATTAGAAACTTTTGCCGAGGCTGGACTCCAAACCATGATGAGCCAGCACAATGGGTAATTAAAAATTTTCAATTACGAATTACGAATGAAAAAATTGACTGAAGAAAAAAATAAGACCTATATTTACGGCAAGCATCCGGTGATGGATATGATAAGTACGGAGCCGAAAAGAATCAGCAAAATATTTATTAAAAAGAATTTTGCTGATGAAGCGACCATTCAAAAATTTGCAACTAAAAATAAAATTCCTTTGCAAACAATGGAAGAGCGCAAGCTCGATGAATATGCCGAAGGTGGAGTACACCAGGGGATAGTCGCCCAAGTCGCCCCTGCGCGGATGATAGAAATGAAAGATTTCTTTGCGTTGGTTAAAGACAAAGAAAATCCTTGTGCGATAATCCTCGATGAATTGGAAGACCCACACAATGTGGGCGCTATCATACGCACGGCAGCTGCGCTCGGCGCCTCGGGCATCATCATGGGTAAGCACCGCCAAGCGCAGATAAATGGAACAGTATATAAAACTTCGGCTGGCACAGTAGACAAAATCCCGCTCATCCGCGTGGCCAATTTAAACGACGCAATTCGCAAGTTGAAAGAAAATAAATTTTGGGTGGTGGGTCTCGACGGCAATTCGCCCAAAACTATCTGGCAAGAAAAATTTGATTCACCAACCGCTTTTGTTATCGGCGCCGAAGGCAAGGGCATCCGCTCCGAAACCGCCAAACTCTGCGACTTCCTCCTCGCTATTCCCATGACTCCAGGTGTAGAATCCCTAAACGCCTCCGTATCCACCGCACTCGCGATTGGAGAGTGGAAAAGACAGCAAATAAAATAATTGCTACAACCGACGCGACCGCGCAGAGTGTAGTAAGTTGGAGGTTGAGCCTCAAACAAATAAAAAACCGCCAAGCTTTGCTTGGCGGGTAAAATAAATTTTGTGGCTGTTTATTTTGGAATTTTATCCCAGAATTTAAAAGTAATATGATCGAATATCAATATTATCATAAGCAATATAAAACATTCGGCAACTACTAATATAAATGGAATTAAAAACACAGCTCCTATTTCGCCGGTATCAAGATAGTTGAATATCTTTCCACCGGGTAATATGTAATCACTCGTTCTCCAGACTATGAAGAATACAATAACAGCATATAAAGCTAAACCAAATTTATGTTTGTTTTTCATGAGAATCAAAATTTTAGATTTGAATGAACTACCGAAAGTATAGCAGAATAATAGGTATCTGTCAATAGCACTTGGCAAGGCCTGTTGGAGGTTTAGCCTCCGACAGAAAGCCCTTGACTTCCTGTAGCACAATTTGCTACACTATTTATATGAGAACCACATTAAATATTTCAATGCCACCAAAGCTTTTTAGTAAAGTAGAGGCTGCGGTTAAAGAGCACAATTACTCTTCTGTTAGTGAGTTTATTCGCGATGCTATTCGCGCATGGGACGAGGAACAGCTTTACCAGTCTGTTTTAAGAAGTGAAAGAGAGATTGCTCTAGGAAAAGGGAAAAGACTACACTCCTTAAAAGATTTGATGTAGTAATGCATGTATATAGACTATTCAACAGAATTTAGTCGTCGTTTCAAGAAACTTCCCATAGAAGTAAAGATGGAAGCAGTGCAAAAAGAAAAACTTTTTCGCAAAGATCCTTTTTATCCCAGTCTTAAAACTCACAAATTATCTGGGAATCTAAAAGGTAGATGGGCTTTTTCTGTGTCCTATAAATATCGCATTATCTTCGCGTTTATTAAGGAAAAATATATAGTATTTCATACTATAGGCAAGCATGATATTTATAAATAAAAAATACTACAAACGACGCGACCGCGCAGAGTGTAGCAAGTTGGAGGTTGAGCCTCCAACAAATAAAAAACCGCCAAGCTTTGCTTGGCGGGGATGAATTATTTAATTATTTAGTTCTCCAACAATTGCTCCATCGTTTTCTGGCACTACTGTGTCTTTAAATCGGATGTTTTCTCCATCGTGAAAAATATAATAATCTTCCATCATAGAATTGACTTGTGATGCAACATGATGTGTAGGATATTTCCCTGGTCCTCCACAGTTTGCAACGATAACAACAAATTCTCTTTTCTTCGGGGTGCCTATTTTGGAACCACTTTTAAGCTCCTTGAATTGTTCTTGAGTTATTAAAGCGACCATGACTACTATGTTTTTTAATGAATTTATACCAACACCCTACTCTGATTTTATCTTTTGTCAAGATTAAACAGGCAAGGCCTGTTGGAGGCTCAACCTCCTCCAAAAACTAAAAAATCCCTTACGGGATTTTTTAGTTTTGCTATTTTAAGACTTTATTTTGCATCCGCGAATGCGAGGGTCATGCGTTGGTCTTTCGGTTCAAAGAGGGTAACTTTGAACGGATAGGTTTTGCCGAGCTCGAGCATTTCACGAAGTTTGGATTCGGAACCAAAGGTGGAATTGTGTACTAGGCCAGCCACGCCTTCTTTTATAGAGACGAGCGCGCCGTGCTTGTTGTATTTTATGACCACACCTTTTACGGTGTCATCCTTTTTCAATTTGCCTTCAAATTCTTTCCAAGGATTTTCTTTGAGCGCTTTGATAGAGAGAGAAATTTTTCCATCTTTCACTTCTATTATTTTTGCGCGCACTTTGTCGCCGATTTTAAACATAGAGCGGAGGTCTTCCACGAGGCCCCAATCGATTTCCGAGATGTGCACGAGGCCTTCCAAACCTTCCTCTACTTTGAGGAAGATACCAAAGTCCACGATGCCGGCCACGGTAGTTTCCAATTCATCGCCCACGGCGTATTTGCCGACGATTTCTTTTCTTTCATCTGGGTTCGGGTCTTTTTCAGAGAAGATGAGCTTGCCTTCTTTTGGTAAAATCGAAATCATAGTTACTGAAAGTTTGGTACCTACGAGTTTTTTCAATTCTTTCAAGATTTTGTCTTTGTCAGAATCTTCCACACGCGGATAGTGCTCGGCGCGGAGCTGGGAAGCCGGCAGGAATCCGTCGATGCCTTGCCACTCCAAGATCAGTCCACCCTTGTTGGCCTCTTTTACCAAAAGGTCCATCACGGTCTTGCCGCGGATAGCTTTGTCGGCCTCGCTCCAAATGAGGGCTTGCTTTGCTTCCTTGAGGGAGAGCTCGATGTAGCCGTTTTCATTTTCACGGTCGACAACTTTTGCTTTTATAGTGTCGCCAAGCGCAATCTTTTTTATGATGTCGCGGGCGTTCTGAAATTCTTTTCCATAAATGATACCCGTGCCGAAAGGCGCGAGCGATACATAGACCGCTGCTTTTTCGATAGCGATGACTGGGCCCTCGACGAGGTCTTCAACCTCGGGCGGGGTAGCGCTCGAGTCAATCATTTTTTTAATCGCGCTGTCTTCTACTATTGCCTCTACGATTGGCATTTCTTCAGAAACTTTTTTGGTTTTCTTAACTTTTTCTTCGTCTGTTTTTTTCATTTTAATTTAGTTTTGCCCGCCAGAGGACGGGTCAGTCCTTCGGCTGACAATAAAAAATTCCGCACGGTGGCGGATTGTGTATCTGGGTTTTCTCTTGCAGTGTGCCAAGAGGGGTGAGCCCAAATCCGCTAATAATTATTCAATTGCTTCGCTACTTTACACCATATATATAGAAAACGCAAGCTATTTTTTTCTCCTTATTCTGTTATAATACCGGCCATGGTTATCACACATCTAGGCAAACAATTTTTCAAGATCACCAGGGCGATCTCACGATCGGCATAAATCCTTCCGGCAAGGA
>CALRBJ010000022.1 GCA_943354205.1 Candidatus Nomurabacteria bacterium | reverse complement strand
ATCAACAGAATTGCTTCTTTGCGCTTTCCGCAGTTTTGGTTTGAGCCAACTCCGCAAGGCAAATTTATGTTGCAAGTGGCGTTCGGACAATCCAAATATTTTTCTGACAACCTTGTGGAAAATGTAAAGCGTGGAATCCGCCAAAAAATCCGCCGTGGCGAATGGTTAACGCTCGCTCCGTTTGGTTATGTGAACAATTTGAAAACGAAAAATATTGAACCTGACAAAGTAAAATCTCGTATTATCAAGCGAGCGTTTGAGGAATACGCCACCGGAACATATACCCTGAAATCTCTAGCGGATTTTTTGGCGGATCACGGCGTTGTCCAGAAAAAAGGAACGCCACTTGCCAAAGTTTCCGTTGTGAAGATGCTGACCAACAGAGCATATCTCGGCTTCATCAAACATCGCGGTGAATGGCACAACGGAAACTTTGAGCCAATTCTTTCTCCGACACTGTTTGAAGCAGTCCAAAAGGTGCTCACTTCGCGCAAGAAGCCCAGAAAATCAAAAGTTGCGCTTCCGTTCGCGTTTACTGGGTTTGCAAAGTGTGGCGAGTGCGGCTGTGCGATTACGGCTCAATATGCGACCAACCGCTTTGGCACACGCTACACCTACTATCGTTGTACCAAGAAAAATGGAAAGTGCGCACAGCCGTATACGCAAGAAAAAGTACTCGCCACACAATTGCAAACACTGCTTCAAACAGTGTCGCTTCCTTTTTCTGAAATTGAAAAAATGGACAAGCAGATTACTGCTTGGGAAAATGAATCAATTTCTGAAAAAGGAAATGTTGCCAAAAATTTGAAAGAGAAGATTCGAGCAAACGAAGAAAAACTGAATAAACTCGTTTCAGTTTTTCTTGACGGCGATATTGAACGCGAAATGTATCTCACGCGAAAAGACCTTCTCATGCGAGAAAAAGTGGGTTTGCTCGAATCAGAAACAAATTTTGGGCAACAGAGAAAGAATTGGGTCGAACCCTTGCGGAGTTTCGTTTTGTCCTTGAAACAAGCGGTCGATTTAGAAAAAACTTCCAATCATCTTGAATGGAAGAAGTTTTTTCAGAAAATCGGCTCTAACCCTGAAATCAAGGACAAAACGGTTTCCATACGCTGGGGGGAATTATGGGATTTCACGGCTTCCGCCGTAGGCGGAAAGGGTTTTGGCGAAAATACAAGTGCGTTTTTTGCTTTGCAAAAAACGCTCCATTGTCTTGATTCTCAAAAAGTTACTACTGGTGCGGGATGAGGGAGTCGAACCCTCCACCACAGTTTGGAAAACTGTTATTTTACCGATAAACTAATCCCGCATTGTCGGGGTGCTGGGAATCGAACCCAGCCCTCTTGTTCCCAAAACAAGTATACTACCGATATACTACACCCCGATATGATGTAGAAAACATTGTCTATATTAGCATAAAACGTTTAAATTGCTACTTTTTATCCAAAAGAAAATACCCCACGGTGTGGGGTATTTTCTTAAGTGGGTTGTCCTAGTTTGGGTAGGACAACATGAATTTTTCTGCGCAGAAAAATTACTTGACTGCGTCCTTCAATGCCTTTGCGGCACGGAATTTTGGAACCTTGGTAGCAGGAACGCTGACCGATGCTCCAGTCTTTGGGTTGCGAGCCATGCGGGCTGCGCGCTGTTTGACCGAGAAGATGCCGAGACCAGCGATAGAAACCTCACCGCCTTTTTTCAAAGTGTCGATGATGGCGTTTATCATGCCGTCTACGATGCCTTCAGCTTGCACCTTTGTGCCGCCCAATTGGCCGTGCACCCATTCTACTAATGCTTGCTTGTTCATATGAAATTAGGGACTAGTAGTTAGTTGCTAGTGATCAGACTAGAACCTAGAAACTAGAACCTAGAAACTACTTGTAATTTCGACCTTCTTCAAAAAGCACTTTGCCCATTATATACCAAGCCCTTTTTGATGCAACCCCGAAAACACTTTGGCAAGTAAGGGCCAATTTTTGACAAAATAAACTTAATTGTGGATAAAAACTTGCTTTTACTAATATCGGATAGTATACTAAATTGGGTTATCCGATATTAAGGGTATTCCCATTTATGAAGCAAGACATCATACTCAAAAGAATAGAAGAAAAATTAAAGGTTTTGAAAAAAGCTCGACCATTTCCGCCGTATCTCGTGAAAAAACTGCGAGAGCAATTTTCTCTTGAAATGAACTACAACTCAAACGCGATAGAGGGGAATACTCTAACACTACGAGAGACAATGCTTGTATTGCAGCAGGGAATCACAATTAAAGGAAAATCACTCAAAGATCATCTTGAAGCGAAAAACCAAGCCAAAGCCATCGAATATTTATATGACATTGTGGATAGTAAAAAAGATATTCCTATCTCAGAGATGCTGATACGAAACATGCATAGTTTGGTGGTGCAAAATATCGACGGGGTAGAGGCTGGTTCATACCGAGCGCATGATGTCCGGATCACCGGAAGCAAACATACTCCGTGTGGAGCGTTTGAAGTTCCACAAAAAATGCATGAGTTAATTTCTTGGCATAAAAAAAATAAAGATAATTTGGATATTATTACCCTTGCAACCGAATTCAAGCATCGTTTCGTGCATATTCACCCTTTTGGCGATGGTAATGGCAGGGTAAGCCGACTTGTTTTGAATATTTTACTAATGAAACAAGGCTATCCCATCGTCGTTATATTGAAAAACGAAAGAGAAAAATACTATAGGGCATTACAAAAAGCTGATAATGGAAATATGGAGGACTTGGTATTTTTTATTGCTCAAGCAGTTGAGAGGTCTCTTGATCTGTATATCAGAGCGATAGAAAGTTCCACAAAAGAAAATTCACTTGTATCCTTGTCTAAAATAGCACCGCAAACAAAATACAGTGCGGAATATTTAGGGTTGCTTGTTCGCACTGGTAAGGTGGCGGGAGTTAAAGACGGCAGGAATTGGAAAACATCACTCGATGCGATAGAACAATACGAGATGAATTTGATTAGAAAGAAGAAGTAAACAAAAAACCGCTAGGTCTTGCCTAGCGGTTTTTTGTTTTAGTTAAAAAGTCTCACTACTACCGGGCGTATTCTACGATACGATTTTCGCGAATCACAGTGACTTTTATTTCACCTGGATATTTGAGGTCGGCTTCGATTTTTTGGGCGATTTCGCGGGCCATGCCTTTGGCTTCAATGTCGGAAACTTTGTCGGGAGTTACAAATACGCGGATTTCGCGGCCAGCTTGGAGAGCGTAAGATTTTTCTACTCCGCCGAAATTGTTTACCACTGCTTCCAATTCGGCCAAGCGTTTCAAATAATTTTCTACGCTGTCGCGGCGTGCGCCAGGGCGGCCACCGGAAATAGCATCGGCAGTTTGCACGATGACGGATTCAATCGTTTCATATGGATAGTCTTCGTGATGGCTCTTCATGGCATCTATCACTTTTTTATCAGCGCCAAATTTTTGGAGGATGCGCATACCGATGTCGATATGTGTGCCTTGTACTTCGTGGTCCAAAGCCTTGCCGATGTCGTGCACCAGCGCGCCCGAGGCCGCAATATTTGGGTCAGCGCCCAATTCTTCGGCAAGCATTCTAGAAATGTGCGCCATTTCGATAGAGTGCTGAAGCACGTTTTGGCCATAGCTGGTGCGGAAGTGTAGGCGACCGAGAATAGCGAGAATGCGACCGTCCAAATTGAACACTCCGCATTCATAGGCGGCGGCTTCGCCCTTTTCTTTGATGATTTTATTTATTTCTTCTTTAGATTTCTCTACGATTTCTTCAATCTTGGCTGGCTGGATGCGCCCATCGGCGATGAGGTTTTCAAGAGCGACGCGAGCGACTTGTCGGCGCACAGGGTCAAATGAAGAAATGATAATTGTGCCCGGAGTGTCGTCCACTATGAGCTCTACTCCGGCCATGCGCTCAAATGCGCGGATATTGCGGCCTTCTTTTCCGATGATTTTACCTTTGATATCATCCGAGGCTATCGGCACCGAGGTAGACATGAGCTCGGAGGCGGTAGAAGAGGCGAGGCGCTGAATGGCGGTGGCCATTATATCCTTTGCGCGGCGGTCCAATTTTTCCGCGCTGGCGTTTTCTAATTTTTGCATGCGCACGAGCAGGTCTTCTTCGTGTCGGCGTTCGATATTTTTTATGAGTTCTTCTTTTGCATCGCTCTCGCTCAAGCGCGCGATGCGTTCGAGCTCGCCCTTTTTGGATTCCTCCATAGCTTTGGCACGCTCGTCTATCTTTTTGATTTCCTCTATTTTTAATTTAATATTTTCTACTTCTCTGTCTATCTCTATCTGGCGAGCGTCGAGCAAGCCTTCTTTTTTAATCAAACGCTCTTCGGTTTTCTTGAAGTCCTCGGTCTTGGTTTTTTCCACTTCTTTCAACTCCGCTTCCTTTTCCTCGGCTTTTTTAGTAGAAGCCTCGGTGATTTTTTGCGCTTCTTCTTTGGCGCCAAGCATCATTTGCTTTATATCTATTTCTATGCTGCGGCGCTGGCCGAGGGCGATAATCAAGCGCAGATAATAGCCCAAAGCCACTCCGACTAAAAGACCGAGGGCTCCTAAAATAATTGTTACTATACTCATGGTGCGACCGTGTCGCCTAAAAGATACCTAGCCGTAGGCAGTCTGCCTTTGCGGATGGGGGAATGTGTGAATTAATCTTTAATATTTGGGAAGTTTTAAGCATTTGGGATTAAAGCGGTGTTCAGGACAGGATATCTAAGGGCGTCACAAAATAAAATTTATAAAATTCGATAATTTGATAATACCAGAAAGAGGGGAGGGTGGCAAACTGGGTCCATTCCGGCACCACCTCTACCCACTACCGTGTGGTTCTCCTCCTTATCAAGGCGGAGAGGGCTCACCTCACCCTGACCTCTCCTGCAGAGGAGAGGGGAAGACCTCATCCCCGCTTGCCTCATCAGGCAAGTCGACCCTTCCCCTTCAAAATGCGAAGGGTGAAATGCGGAGAATATTATTTGATTAGACCTTCGATTCTGTCTTTTATTTTTTCTATCTCGTCTAGAATTTTTATTCTTTCAGCTTTGTATCCAGTTCTCTCGTTTTCTGGCTCATCCATCGTGGATTCCAATTTTTCTTTACTTTCTTTTAAATAATTGAGCGCTTTTTGTTTAAAATTCTCCAAGAATTCTTTAGTGTTTGGTTTTTCGGATATTAAATTTAAATTTTCTAAGATATTACCCCAGTCTTTCTTATAATTTTCTGAAGTAATATCGAAATATCTTTGTCCGCCTCGCTCTATAATTCCTCTTTCAGAGAGCCATGCGTATTCTTTGAACCAGCCGTCACGAAGCGGTTCTATAAAACCACGAGCTTTTTTAATGCTTTTTGCTTCTTTTTCGGATAATTTTTCTCCAGATATCTTTTCGATTACGTTGACGATTTCGGATAAAGAATTTCGCCACTCCAAAAGAGCGTTTAGATCGATTTCAGAATCTAAATCGTAGCCATCTTTTAGATTTTGAATATTTTCGTTTAAAAATTGAATCAAGTGAGTGCGTTCTCCTTCAGAAATTTCAGTATTCGATAAACTTTTCAAGTATTCAATAAATTTATTTCCATCCTGAAGCATAAGAAAAACTTTTGGTGCTTGGTATTCTTCTTGCCTCTTTTCGCTCACTAACCCAATTTGTTTTAATTCTTTTTCCAATTCATGAATTGGATCATTCAAATCATTTTCTTGTTTGTATTTAGGGGCGGTGCTGTCTTCAAATCGTACTTCTCCTAGACGGCTTTCTTTGTCGCTTCCTTTTACCCAGTCATTCATGTATTCATTGAACAGAAAACCATTATAACGATCTATGGTCGTGTAAATTTCATTCAAATTTGGCGTTTTAGGACCACCTTCAAACTTTGGTTCTCCGCTTGTATTCATAGTTCAAAGTCTACTTACGCTTCGTCATTATTTCATCTACAATTCCGTATTTCTTGGCTTCTTCAGCGGTCATCCAATTGTCGCGGTCGGAATCTTTTTCTACTTGTTCGATAGATTTGCCGGTATTTTTAGAAAGAATTTTGTTGAGGATAGCTTTAGTGCGAAGAATATGTTTTGCGCCGATTTCAATATCGGATGCTTGGCCTTCGATACCCGAGAGCACTTGGTGAATCATCACTTCCGCATTTGGCAAAATATATCGCTTGCCTTTTTGTCCGGCTGAAAGGAGAAGCGCTCCGCCTGACGCGCCCATGCCCACGCACACGGTCGCCACGTCTGGTTTTACATGATTCATGGTGTCTATCATCGCAAGGGTGGATGAAACTGAACCTCCTGGAGAGTTTATATAAAGATAAATATCTTTTTTTGGGTCTACATGCTCCAAATACAAAAGTTGAGCAATAACCAAGTTTGCCATATTGTCATCTATCACTCCGCCCAAAAATATAATGCGTTCATTTAAGAGGCGAGAGTAAATATCATACGCTCGCTCGCCAAATTGTGATTTTTCTATAACGGTTGGTATTAACATAAGCGGATTGTAGCACTGTTACGGTCCGATTTCAAATTGGGTTTCACAAAACTAAAAATCCACGTTGCCGTGGATTTTTAGTTCTAACTATTTCTCATCCGCTAAATCTTCCAAGAAGCGGAAGACTTTTTCGTTTTGAATCATACCCGAGACATACATGCGAGCGCGCTCGGGGTCGGCGTCTTTATACATATCCATCAGCTTTTGTACTTCGGCTTCAATATCTTTTTCTTCAGCTACGAGCTTCTCGGCTTTGGCGATAGCATCGAGCACCAGTTCCAACTTGGCGCGCTTTTCAGCGTCACCGCGGAATTCTTTTTTCATATCTTCCTCGGTTTTGTTTAGGTGCTTCAAATAGTCTTCAAACTTTACACCCATTTGCTCCACATCGGCTTGCATGCGGTAGAGGAGTTTGGTCATCTCGGCGTCTACCAAAATTTCTGGAATTTCCGCCTCGCTTTGCGCCATCACGCCTTCAATAATTCGGAGTCGGCGCTTCTCACGCTCCATATTGGTCTTTTCTAATTTGATATTTTCTTTAAGTTTGGTTTTGAAGTCGGCGACATCGGCAAAATTGCCCATGGATTTTACGAACTCATCATCGAGCGCTGGTAAGTCTTCATCTTTTATTTCGCCATGGCTGTGCTTGCCCGGCGAAGCTTTAGCGGAGTCGGGGTCGTCCTCGTGCAATTTTTGGTGCGCGCGCATCTTCAAAATTTCTTTAGTGGTTTTTTCTATTTCTTCTTCAGAAACGGTGACCTCTGGCAAAGAGTCTTTTTCGGCTTTAGCCACTTTTTTATAGTCTCCGATTTGAATTTCTGGAAGCACGGCAGTTTTTATTTTAAATTCTAAATCGTTACCGGGAGCGAGCTTGGTGATATTTATTTCCGGTCGGCCGATAGCGTCGATTTTATTTTTTTCCAAAATTTGCGGGTAAGCCTCATTCAATGCCAAGGTCGCCATTTCTTCGTAGATGGCCAGAGGGGAGACATTTTTTTCTACCATATCGGCTGGCACTTTACCTTTACGAAAACCCGGCAGTTCAATATCGCGGCCGATGAGTTCTATCGCCTTCGCGCGGTGCGACTCCAAGATTGCAGACTCTATGGAGCCCTCAATCTCTATCTGCCCTTTGTCTAATTTAGTTATCTTTATTTTGTGTTGCATAAGTTCTAATACATTATTGTTTTTTAAGGGGAAAGTCAAACCTCACCCCCCGTCGCGCTGTATACGCGTCGCCCCTCTCCTTGAAGACGTGAAGGAGAGGGGAAGAGGTTAAATAATTCTGGAGATTACATTTTCAATGTCGGTATTTATTTCTTTATTGGTAAAACGTAATACTCTAATACCTAATCCACTGAAGTGATTTGACCTTTCCTCGTCGTATTCTTTACCTTCTTCGGTAAAGTGGCTTTTTCCGTCTAATTCAATTACTACCCTCTTTTCTGGGCAATAAAAATCGGCAATGTATCCACCAATACTAAACTGTCTTCTAATTTTCCATTTGAAGTTTCTATTACGCAATCTGTCCCACAGAATTTTTTCTTCCGGCGTAGAGCGTTTCCTTAAAAACTTTCTGCGAACAGAAAATGTTTGTAGATTATATATTCTTGCCATGTGGAGATTATAAACTAAAAACTATAACTACAAGGTATTGAACTATTACAAAAACTTGCCAT
>CALRBJ010000021.1 GCA_943354205.1 Candidatus Nomurabacteria bacterium | reverse complement strand
ATTGACCCCGTAGAGTATTCCTTTGTCGGAAGTGAGGTCGAAAGAGACGAATGGAAAAAGACTGGAGAGTGGTTCAGAGTTGAGCTTTTGGTGCACATTTAAGAGGTCGTTGCCTATAGGCATGACACTCTTGAAACCTTCTTCTTGCTGGAAAAGCGCTGGCTTTACATATACGAGCTTCGCCTCCAAGATGGATTTTATTTCTGATTCTATTTTATAAAGCTCGGTCTCGTTGTCGGCATATATGGTGATATAAAGGCCGACATCGAACATCTTTTCCTGGGCTTGCTGTAAATCATCGCGGAGCTGTTCCAGATCGCGATACGAAGTGTCGAGTATCGGATCGCGCACCAGGCCCTTGTTCTCCCGCACGTTTATCTGGCTTTGCACTTCGGCCACTTTTTTCTGGAAATGGCGGAGGAGCTTGGCGGTCTCGATCGGGTGCACAAAGAGCGAAACATCGAAGATTTTATCCAAGTTTATGATCGGGGTGAACCAGTTGTCGGTCAGAAAGCGCGGATAGGAAATCACGAAAAATGTACGCACTATTTTGTCGCCCAAGTTTAGCGACTTTGGGGTGATCTCAAGCGCCGAAGGAGCGATGACATCTTGAAATTCCAAAGTCGCCGCTTCGTATATCTGTGAAGGCAGGACTGGCAAGACTCCACCTTCTTCACCCTTCTTTTTATTACCAAATAATTTTGAAAATATAGACATATTATTTTACGCCTTCTTGGGCGGGGATCTTTATCCCCTGCTCGCTCTCGCCCGGATTGAATACTTTATAAAAAAGCTCCACTGCTTCTTCGGTGCCGAGCTTTACGGTGCGCACACCGAGTCGGGCCAGGCCTTGCTCGACCACACCCATTCTCTGCTCGAGCTGATTTCTCTTTTCTTCGAAGTCGGCAGTGTCCTCGGCTATTTTGGAAGAACTTTTTTTACCCGGCAAGAACGCCGAGAGACCTTTAGAAGCATTTAACGCAGGCTCAGTATATGGCACGACCACAAAGAAGTGCTTGGTCATGATGTTTACGTTCTCGGTAAAATTGCGGATGAATTCGATATATTCGCGGGTTTGGATTTTTAAAAGGGGTTCCAGCTGTTCCTTTGCCCGGCTTTCAAGCAGTATGAGGTAGGGGCGGATGTCGAGTCGGCGCGACTGCACCACTATTTGAATAGAAAAATCTAAAGAATTTAAAAATGTTTGAAAGGAAGCGATAGTCGCCATCTGCTCCTCGCTCGATTTCAGTGAGAGGTTTATGGAGGAAGCCATGAGAATAGCCCGCAAACCGCCGTCTTTCAATATGACGACGCCATCGCGAACTTCTTTTATTGGTACAAATCCTTGAGTTGCCTTTGCGGAGAGTGCCATAGAGACATTATAGCATCAATTAAAAATTACGAATTACGAATTACGAATGAAATACGGGGAAAATCAAGGTTTTTTCTCTTTATTCAAATCTAAAACATCTAAGCTCCAAGAAATATCCTTTAGTTTAGAACCTGAAAGGCGCGGCACCAAATCAGCGACTGCTTCGTGTTCGGTTTTTGCAGTTTCTTTTTTTCTAGGCTCTTTTTTCCAAACATACAACTTGCTTTGAAGCATATATCCTATCCAAGCTTGGACGATAAAGATGAAAGGTTTGCCATTTATTCTATAAAAAGTGAGTGCCAGAGAAAATCCAGCTAGTGGCAAGATGAAAAATATAGCAAAGAAATGCGGCAAGAGCTTCCAGAGCACAAAACATGCCCCTGCTCCTCCAGCTAGATAGATGAATTGTTTGAAGGTGAACGGTCCGAAGATCTTGTCTTCAATATCGATGAATTGTGGGACGCGGAATTGCATATAGGGTAATTATAAATTACGAATTACGAATTACGAATTATAAAACCTTGATAACTATCAAATTATGAGTTCTGAATGACAGGATAAGGACTATCTGGCCTTCGTGGAAGTTTGTATTTTGCCAATAATTCGTAGTATTTCTTCACAATCATTTAATAATTGTTCAGAGGTGGTCTTTTCTAAATAACCAGAATCTACTAAAAGCCTTATCCAATAATGAGTTTCGCGAGCTTCTTTATAGGCTATAGATAGTTTGGAAACGAAGTCATTTCTGGATTGAGCACCCACTGCTTCCTCTACATTTGCTCCTATGGATGTTCCACTGCGCAGGATTTGTTTAGATAAAACAAACTCTTTTTTATCAGTAATAAGTTTTTTGTATAAATAAATTATTTTTAAAGAAAACTGATAGCTTTTATCTTTAATTAAATTTTCTTTCATTTTTTATTTTCATTCGTAATTCGTAATTGAGAATTCGTAATTATACTTGTTCCCTATATGGATCATTCTTTGCACTAGTATTTAGTACTTTCGCTGGCTCCACCACCTTGCTTATCGCATGCTCTGTCTCCACTTTTGGTATAGAAAATGTACCAGCGAGCTTGGATTCCATGACCGAGAACTTCGACCCCCCCGCCTTTTCATTCGTAATTCGTAATTGATCATTCGTAATTATTCTCTGCCCCATCGGTATGGCATCTGGATTTTGTATTCCCTGCATTATTTTCTCTGTGCTCATGTCTGGAGATCTTTTTTCTTCTATTACTTTTTGTTCCGGTGCGAGAGAAATGCCAGCCGAGCCAAGAGTATTTTTGTCTTCTTCATTCCCGATCGGCAAATTTATTGGAGCTACCGCTTCTACTTTTGGTATTGTCGGCGTGGTGTTTTGAATTTGTATGCCAGCATTGCCGAGGGTTTTAGTTTCTTGTTCTGTTGTGATTGCTTCAGGGTTTTCGCGATATTTGTCAGAGTTTACTGGCAGACTTTGCGTTGCGGCGGTATTTTCTGTTTGTCCTTCCTCCACATAGTCTTCCAGTGCCTCGCGAATTTCAGAAAAGATTTCTATATTTATGTCCTCCACGATTTTATTTATTTCTTCTATCGGCAAGCCGAGTTCTCGCTCCAGATTTGCAGAAAAATCCTCTGTGCGCACTATAGCGAGCACTACCAGCATGATTGCATTGCGGATCTTGCCTATTTGGTCTATGTGCAAGGAGTGCTTCTTGCCGATCTCGGCGACTTTTTGGTCGATATCCTCGCTGTACACAAAAGGCTTCAGTACCTCTGGTAGAGCTTCATAGTTCTCTTCAATTATTTCTGGTGTAATTTCCATATATTATTTTTTCTCTTCTTTCTTGCCGGTTAGATCTTCTAACTTTTTCTCTGTTTCTTCTTTATTTTCCCATAGATTTTTATATTCTTCTTGTTCTGCTACTTTTTTCTTGTGTGCCTTGAATGCATCTAGGTAAGTAGTTTTTAGGCTTGTATTTGTCGGATTTGCCTCAAAGGCCTTTTTAGCGGCACTTTTCCTTACTTCCAATTCTGCGACGCCATTTCTTCCAGTATCAATTTTTTCCATCCTCCTCTTTATTTCCCCCTTTATGTCGTCATCAGTGACTTCAGATTCGCTGATGCCTTTTGCTCTAGCCAACAATCCTCTGATTCCCTTAAGTGTGGTTTCTATTTCAGCCAACTTCTTTTGATTTTTTGCAATATCTTTTCCTTTCTTCGTATCTCCTTTATTTTTCTTTTCCAACCTCTTTGCAGCTTCTAGTTCGGCTGCAGATTGGATGGCATTGTCAGCCGAAAGCACTCCAGCTGCACCCAAGGTAGATTTCAATCCGAATCCGCCGATTACTCCTCCTGCTAAACCTACCCCGAGAGCTTGGCCAAAGTTGAGCCCACCCGGCATAGGGTTTTTCAAATTCTCTATGTGCTTGTCCATGCGAGCTTTGTTGTAGTCGGCGACGGTGGTGTATTGTGGAGGAGGGACATTGTTGTCAGTATCGTAGCGCTTATCGAAATCAGCTTTGTGTTTTTTGACATCGAATTCTTTCACCTTGTATTCAGGGTCTGCTGTCTTTTTGTTCTTCTCTTCTTCGTCGTGAGCTTCTTTATTTACTCGCAAGTTTTCTTTATATGTTTCTTTGTATTCATCATCCAACCCCTTTGCTTTCAACGCATCCATTCTAGATTTTTCATAAACACCAGAATCATCCAATTTTGTCTTCAACAATTCTGCAAATTCTAATTCTTTTTCAACTTTCCTTTCTTTTTCACCTACATACCCGCCCTTGCCAGCTGCGGTATCTAGGCCGACAGCGCCGAGAGCCTTGTTGTCGAAATTCACACCGGTTTGTTTAGAAATAAATCCACCGAGAGAAGTCTTTCGCAAATCCATACTGCTCTCCGAGCTTTTCTTGCTAGCTTTGATAGCGGTCTTGCCGATGAATCTACTAAGTACATTTTTCGAGTCGGCCATGTCTTTCAATTTTTCGCTCTTTAGTCCGGCATTGCCGAGATTGCCCACAGTGCCTCGGCCGATTTTCGCCACACCACCTGTCACTGCGCCAGCGGCAAAGCCGAGAGCCGCTCCACCCCAGCTGACCATTTGTTTGCCGAATTCGCTCGAGAATTGTTTGGCGATCTTTCCGGTCATGTAGACGAGGCCGATGATGACAAAAAAGTTGAAAATGCCGGTGGCTTCATCGAGGGTACTACCTGCTCCGCCGATGAGGTTTGCCGAATTGAATTCAAACACGCCGTCGTTTATGATTCGGCTGATCAAATAGAACATGAAAAAGAATACCGGAGCGAGGAGGGCTTGGTTGGTCAATTCTTTCCACCACTTGCCTCCCACCTGGCTTTGCATGGCGGGCAAGACATAGCTCAAGAATGCAAATGGAGCGAAGATCATGAGTATCAGGAATGTCAGCAGTCGGGCAAAAAGCAAAAGCGCAGTGGTAAAGAATATCCATAGCGTCATCGCCACGAATATGATAATAAAAGTGTTGTACAGAACTATTTGTTGATCTGCTGGTGGAGAGTTCTCAAACAAGTTCGGATCCCAAAGTTCTTGGAGGTGCGTGCCCTTCATCACAGTGGAAGAAAGGGTCGGGCAGTGCGTGGTGGCCGACGGCTCGCAGGCAGTAAATGCCGCTTTGTAGAAAAATAGCGAGACGATATTCGAAGAATCGATGATCAGCTTGGTGGCGAAAAGGCTGAAGTTTATAAATATGGCGACCATGATGAGCGGGGGGAGGGTTTTTTGCATGGTAAAAGACCCTAGGCCGAGAATGGTAGATATGGCTATCCAAACGAGGATGAATATGAGGAAGATATTTGAAATATCCCGCACCACTCCCCAGCCCACATTTACCGCTGCTATACCCCCGATATTTTTGGTCAGTGAGTATTGCACCACATAGTCCAAGAAGTTTCCGGCCATAGCTGCCCCAGCAGCAACAATGCGCAAAACAAGGAATGAAAGCCCTTTCATTATCGGCCAGAAGTATTCTACTAATACATTTCCTGCTATCCATATACCAGTTACATTCCCCAAAAATCCGATAGCTGTTTTTGCAACACCACCCCAAAACCCTCCAAGCGCTGCGTCTACTTGGTTTAACTGCACAAAAACGATTTGCGTAGACGGTACAGCAGATGCGCGATGAATACCCACCGATATCGGCGCCAAAATTCCTCCGAGAGATATGGAGAGTAGTAGGGCTAGAGTTGTGAGTTTTTTTCTAAGCATTTATTTGTTTAAATCTTGCAATCTTTCCATTTTTTAATAAATAACCCATGCTTTTTCAAAGGTATCTATATAAGCAGACTTCATTATATTCACAATATCACTGATATGCAGGATGTTAGAATGACTGGCCGGATAGTTTGTGCCGCCATGATCCAGATTTATCGCGCCCCAAATATATCCTGGTAGGAAACTTTCAGGTACTTGTGCAGAAATAGTATGACCTCCGGCTGAAGCGGTTATAGTCGTCATAGTGTTTGGGGTAAAGTCGTAATCACTCGAGCTCTGCGGACCCGGGTAGAGCGATGTCGGATATGGCATGCGGTCGTGCAAGAGTATCTGGTCTTGCACCGGCAGGCTCATATCGAAGGCCACTTCGTCGTGGCAATCCTTTATCATTTTATTCACGTCTGGGATTTTGTTGTTCAAGAAGTCCTTGGTCAAATCATTTATGGTGGCCACATCGCTCGCTGTGAAAAGGTTTGGAGCGAGGCGCACAAATGCGCGGTTTATGCTGTCTACCTCGCTCGCGGCCGCCGCTGAGCTCGCCGCATCGCATTCGCCTTGGGCGCAAGGCAGCACCGCGACCACGCGCTCTTGCAATCGATTGAGCTGTTTTATGTACACGCTCATGTTTGAGATCACGGTGTTTGAAGCTGTGATGGCATCGTTGTATCCGGCGATATTGCGGTACTCGCTGGCAGCTTCGGCGGCGACAGCTGGGAGTGATGCATATATATATGTATTGCTGATCGCATTTGTGTACTCACTTTTTATTTTTTCAAATACATTCACAGCTTGTTCCTTTGTGCTGATAGATCCTGCATCTGGGTGGCCATCGTAGCCGAGTTCTATGCCAGTAGACCCATTTATCCATGCACTATAAGTATCAGCAGCTTTTTCCGCATGTGAGTTTGGTGATCCAAAAAAGAAATTAGATACCGGGTTAGAGCTTCCGCTGCCAAAAAAGAAATGAAGATTAGAGCTTCCGCTGCCAAAAAAGAAATGAAGAATTGCGTTTCCAACACTATCTTGTGTAGCATCTATTGCTTCACTAGTTTCAGGCAAGGCCTTTTCAAGGTTTCGAATTCCTCTTGCTAAATCGTTTTCATACCCTGGGTGTGGGCCAGGAATGCAATAGTCGAGTTCGTACAGTTTGTATTTGTATTTTTTCAATGCGCCGGTCACCCCGTTTAGAGCAGAGATATAATTGTTCTGATCTTGGATGACTTTTGGTATATCAGTGAGAGCGTTGAAAGTTTTAAGCTGGCTATCCCAGTGCGATTGATTTTGCAAAGTGCTGGCAAAGCTGCCGCCGTTGCCATTCGAGCTATTCGAGCCTGCTCCACCGAGCGAGCTACCGTAGCTGACCACATTTACTCCGCCACTATTGCCGATGCCGCTGACTTCTGGGCTAGAGAGACCTTTTTGCACTATCGTATTTATGAGTGTGTCGAATATGAGAGTGAGGTCTTGGTCTAAATCTTTTCCAAGGCCGAGCTGGTCAAAAGGTGAACCGATGACTTTGTCGAGCGAGGTCGATATGGCGTGCCCTGGAGTGACTGTTTGCCACTGTCGGCAAGTGCCTTGGGCTAGTCTTTGCGCTGCTGCGCGCACAGTCTGGTCGTCGGCGCCATTGCCCGATGGGTCGCTCACGATGGCTTGCAGATTTGCTCGATCGGTATCGGAGAGTTTGTGGCTGTCGTAGTCGGTCGGGTCCACGCACTGTTTTATATCCAAAAATCCGTTGCTGGCGGTGAGTTGCTTTTGCAAATAGCCGGCGACAGAGTCGTTTGTGCCGGCAGTCAAGGAGTCTAAGCGCTGTTTGGAAATATCATAAAATCCGACAGGATTGTTTGCCGGGTTGCCGATCATGGCGCTCCAAGCCGACCATCCACCTACATTGAAATCAGCCATAAAGTCGGCATAGCCAGCATTTGGCAGACCGCTTTGCTGGCGGATCACGGCGTCCAGGCTGTACTGCGCATTCTTTTCGAAATTGTTTGTGGTCATGCGCACCAGCGATTGGGCGACCATCTTGCCGAAAGGATATTTTACAGAATCGAATCCAATGATGTTTACAAATCCTTGAGTTTGTTCGTCGGCGATAGATTTAAAGAAAGATTTTGGATCTTGCACAAATGTCGGCGAGCCGTTGAATCCGCCGTTTATCCAATTCACTGTGGAGAGAGTGAGGTCGTGCAGGATGGCTTGGGCCACATGGTGGGCGATCTTGTCTATGCAGGTGATTTTTTTATTAGTAGCTTTGGTGGCAGCTTCAGTGCCGGCTGTGTTTGATTGAGTGGTAGAGTCTGAAGTTGGCACTGGCCCTCCCGTAATATCCAAAGGATTTTCTATAGGATTTTCAGTTGATGGTATATCGTTAGGACCAGGAGGTTGCGGGGTTGGCTCGTTTTCTGGTTGTGGAATTTCCCCATCATTTCCACCCCCACCATTTCCGAGACCTTTCAAGAAATTCAAACTGTCTCCAGTGATGCCCGAGAGTACATCACCGATGGCAGTTTGAAACTGTCCATTTGATGCGGCACAAGAGAGCGCTGCGCCAGCAGCCGCTCCTGTGTAGTTTTTTAAATCTTCCAATCCTCCAGCGGAAGATTTTTGTGGATAGGACAGAGAAAAAACTCCGATTAAAAGAGCGATCAACATTCCCGAAATTATTTTCTTTAAATATAAAAAGCCCATATTATGAACCTATAATACCACTTTTTGCGAAATAAGTGGCAAGGTTTTCCAGGGTTTGGATCATTTTAGGACTGTAGATATTTTGCTGACCAATGCCGATCAGACCTAGGAGCGGATTGTCGTAAAGTTTGGACATATTTGATATGGCGATCGAGGTATTTAGAGCATCGTTTGAAAGTTCGAGATGGAGAGCTGTGGCAGAAGGCGGGATTTTTATTTTCATGAGCGCGCGCGCCATAGATTCGTAGCCCAGACCGGCAGATTTCAAATCGTCCAAGCCCTCTCTCCCCTCGGTGTCGATGACTATGCCCATGGTCTCGAGCTCTCCCCCTAGAGAGTCTTTGTATT
>CALRBJ010000020.1 GCA_943354205.1 Candidatus Nomurabacteria bacterium | reverse complement strand
ATTATCATAAAGATTATTATGCCAAGAATCCTGACAAAGGCTATTGCGCAGTGGTGATCGCGCCAAAGGTGGCTAAAATACAGAAAGAATTCGCAGAACTTTTGAATAAATAAAAAACTCTTTACGTGTGGATAAAAAAAGTGGGATATGCTAGTATCTTGGCATATTTTTGTTCATCAAAAACCAAACGCATCATGAAATCTAAAAAAACCAGAAGCCTTCATAAGCCTATTAACCCTTTTCCACTCAAGATATTTTGCGGAGAAGACAACCAGGAATTAAGCAAGGAAGTCGTTAAATTATTGAAAAGAAAAGACGGCCTTGGAAAAAGATTCTTGAAAGAATTTCCGGAAGGGGAAATGATTACTCACCAAGCAGAAACTGTCCGCGACTGCGATGTGGTGATAATTTTCCAACATAATATGAACAGGCACGACCTGTACGCAAATATGTTTGAATTTTTATCACTTGTTCGAGCTGTAAAATGTGGTTCAGCTTCGAAAATCAGAACGGTTCTGCCACTTATGCCTTTCACCCGACAAGACCGCAGAAGTAAGCAGAGAGAACCGAGCACTTTCAAACTTTTCTGTGACATGATTTATGTCGCCGGTGCTGATGAAATCTACACCTTAAGTTTGCACAACAAAGCTACTACCGAATTCTTTGGCGCGCCGGGAAGCAAAGCTCAAATGGAAAATGTAATTTTAGACGATTTCTTTATCGAGCACATAAAAGCTGGACTAGATCTAAAAAATTGCATCATTGGAGCACCCGATATGGGAGCTGGCAAAGGAGCGCGAAGTATCGCCAAACGTTTGGGGCTCGACACTGTCATCATCGACAAAGACCGCAAGCCAAACGATACTGATAGCGCGCCGATGGCAGTGATAGGCGACCCTTCAGGTAAACATGTCATCTTTGTAGACGACATGATAGCTGGTGGGACAACCTTCAAAAATGCCGCGCAAGCAGTCATAGAAAAAGGTGCAGTAGGTGTTTCTTGTATAGCATCACATTTGATCGCCTCCGGAAAAACTTTAGAAAATTTGAAAGCTGGAAATTTCAGGGAAATATGGGTTTCAAACACTTGCCCTATTCCTAAAGAAATCTTGGCTCTACCGAATTTAAAGGTTTTCTCTGTAGCCAAATGGATAGCTAAAATCATCGACAATGCGCACAATGGCCGCTCGGTCAGCGATTTGTGGAACAATGGCAATCATTAAGCATACCGGTAGAATTTGTCCGTCGGGACAAATTCTACCGGTTTTTTATTTTCAGAAAAAGGGCTATACTCTAGGGCATGGACAAGCTTTTCGACTATCTTTTAAGATTTGGCCGTAAAAAGAATGCGGGGGAGAAGCCAAAGAAAATATGGTTCAGATCTAGAGGGTTGAGCTTTGTGCCTTGCGCATGGCAGGGTTGGGTATTCTTTTTTATATACCTAGCCATGGTTATATTCGCAGCGGTAAACGCAAATTACAATTCACACTCTGTATCCGACACCTTAGTGTCCACTGCATTTCGTTTCCTCGCTCTCACTGCTATTTTCTATTTTATTTGCTGGCAACACAAAGAATAAATGTCTAAATTATACATAGTAGCCACACCGATAGGGAACTTGGCTGATATCACATATCGGGCTATTTCTGTTTTGAATGAGGTAGATATTATTTTAGCCGAAGACACGCGTGTAGCCTCGAAACTTTTGTCGCATTATGAAATAAAAAAGAAAGTAGAGAGCTTTCACGCGCATACAAAGGAGGACAAGATAGAAAAAATAATAAATTATTTGATCGATGGCAAAAATATCGCGCTCGTAACCGACGCTGGTACACCAGGCATATCCGATCCGGGAGCTGTCTTGGTCAGAAAAGTTTTAGAGGGGAAATTGAAAAATGTATCCATCATTCCTATCCCAGGCGCTTCAGCGCTCACCACAGCTATATCAGGGAGCGGAATAGAGATGAGCACTTTCAGCTTCTTTGGATTCTTGCCACACAAAAAAGGGCGCGAAACTTTGTTTAAAAAAATAGCAGAAGAAGACGAAGTATTTATTTTTTATGAATCTCCGCACCGCATACTAAAAACTATCGAATCTTTGGAGAAATTCTTGGAACCGGAAAGGGAGGTGGTGGTAGCCCGTGAACTCTCTAAAATATACGAGGAATTCGTGCGAGGGACTACCCTAGAGGTCAAGGCTCACTTTGCCAACAACCCCGAGAAGGTACGAGGGGAATTTGTGGTTATTGTTGGCAAGAAAAATTAAGTCTGTTATAATCGACCCATGTCAAAAGATCGCATTATATTTCTATTCGGTGTTTGGATCATACTCCTGCCTTTCTTGGGTTTTACTATGTCTATACGAAAGATGCTTTTCATCGCCACGGGTCTTTGCCTCTGCTACTTTTCCTATATGATACGCAAGGATTACAAGAAGAACGATAGCCCCACACCCCGTGTCTAAAAAAAGATTTTCTAACTGGAAAATAATTTTTCTACTCGCCCTCGTTTCTTTTGCGGTGATATTTTTTTATTTCTTCCTACCAAAGCTGACCCAAGTGTCTTATAGCATAAATACAGATACAAAAACCCCGATCGAAACAGCTATTCCAACTGAAACACTTCCTACCACAAACCCTCTGACTGGCGAGAAGATCTACTACTTGCCCGCAAATGTCACTCATATACCTACTCCTTCTGCAGTAAAAGCCATTTACATGACCAAATGGGTGGGAAGCAATGCAAAATCCAGGGAAAAATTGGTAGGTATCATCGATCGCACTGAAATAAATACAGTAGTTATAGATGTAAAGGATTCGAGCGGAAAACTTTCTTTTGAATTTGTAAATCCAGAAATTAGAAAGGAAGGTTCAAGCCAAAACACCATAAAAGATATTGGTGATTTTATAAAAGAATTGCACTCTAAGAATATTTATGTCATCGCGCGTGTGGCGGTATTCCAAGATGCATACTTTGCCGAGCGCCACCCAGAGTATGCCCTGAAAAGCAAAACTACCGGAGAGCTCTGGAAAGACGCCGCCAAGATCCACTGGCTCGATGCAGGTAGTCAAGATGTTTGGAAATATGTCACCGCAATCGGCGCTGAAGCGTACAACTTTGGCTTTGATGAAATAAATTTTGATTATATTCGCTACCCATCAGATGGAGCTCTGAAAGATATAAAATATCCAGCAAGCGAGGGTATGGCAAAGTCCGATGTTGTTACCAGTTTTTACAAATATTTGCACGACAATATCGCCACAACTGGAGTAAAAATTTCTGGAGATATATTCGGCCTTACCACGACCGAGACCACCGACATGGGCATCGGCCAGCTTTTAATATCGGCCGCTACATATTTTGATTATATCGACCCGATGGTCTATCCATCGCACTATGCACCAGGGACATATGGCTACAAAAACCCATCGACTCATCCATATGAAATAGTAAACTTTTCCATGAAAAAAGCAGTGGAGAGACTGACTGCAGCTGGTATCGACACTCAAAAAATCCGCCCATGGCTCCAAGATTTTAATTTGCTTGGAGTAAAATACACAGCGGAAATGGTCCGCGCTCAAATAAAAGCGACAAACGACAACGGATTGCAAAGTTGGATGCTCTGGAGCGCTGGAAATGTCTACACTGAAAGCGCCCTTGAAAAAGCACAATAAATTTGAGATAATTGCGAGATGCAAAGGAACAGCAAGCAGGCGACCTATACTCTTCTCTATGCCACGCTCCTATTTGGAGTTTTCATTTTGGGTGTGTATCTAGGCTACAAAAGAAACCCCACCATTTTAAATGTTGTCGGCATTTCAAATGCTTCACAAAATACAGACTTGTCTTCTTTTTGGAAAGTTTGGGAGACAATAGACAAAAAATTTCCTGGTTCAGAAAAGATAACCTCCGAACAAAGGGTGGAGGGAGCGATCTCGGGACTTCTAGGCTCGCTCAATGATCCATACACAGAATTTTTTAATGCAGAAGATTCAAAATCTTTCAAGGAGCAACTTTCTGGGCAATTTGTGGGAGTAGGGATGGAATTGGGAATAAAAAATAAAATTCTGACGGTCATCGCGCCTCTGAAAGATACTCCGGCATTTAAAGCTGGTATAAAATCTGGTGATCAAATACTAAAAATAAACGACAAGTCTACCGAAAACATGTCGGTAGATCAGGCAATAAAAAATGTACGGGGGGAGGCGGGGACTCCTGTGAAATTAATGATCTATCGCAAGGGCGAGCTAAAGACTCGCGAGATCGAAATCATCCGCGCTGTGATAAATATTCCAAACATCGAAACTGAAAAAAAAGACGGGGGTATATTCTTGATCAGATTAAATACTTTTTCTGAAAGTTCTGCCGATGAATTTGCAAACGCCATAGATGAATTCTTTTCTTCTACCGATAAAAAAATGATTCTAGACTTGCGAGGCAATCCAGGGGGATTTCTCGATGCCGCCGTAGATATTGGGAGTTGGTTTTTACCAACGGGCTCTGTGATAGTGCGCGAAGGTGGCAAAACTCCGTCCGACGACAAGGTGCACCGCAGCCTAGGCCATAGCGGGTGGACCAAAGACATGAAAATCGTTATATTGGTAGACGGTGGGTCTGCTTCAGCTTCAGAGATACTAGCTGGAGCTCTTTCTGAAAATGGTGTGGGGAAACTAGTAGGTATGCAAACATTTGGCAAGGGGTCTGTGCAAGAATATCTTCCTCTGCCCAAAGACGCTTCCTTTAAGATCACCGTGGCCAAGTGGTTTACACCAAACGGAGTTTCTATTTCTGAAAAAGGAATAACGCCAGATTACAAAGTGGAAGTTACCGAAAAAGATGCCAGGGCGAACATAGATGCTCAAATGAACAAAGCAATAGAAATATTAAACAAGTAAGAATACAGAAAAATGAAAATCATATTACTCAAAGACATACCAAAGCTCGGTCGCAAGTACGACATAAAAGAGGTGAATGAAGGCTACGCTCGCAACATGCTCTTGCCGAGGGAGCTGGCTGAAATAGCGACCCCGCAAGCCATCGCGCGTTTGGAAAAACACCAAGCCACAATGCGTGTATTCAAAGAAGTAGAGGAAAATCTACTTTTGAAAAATCTAGCCGAGCTCTCGGGCCTCACGATCACCCTCAAAGAAAAAGCCAACGAAAAAGGCCACCTGTTTTCGAGCATTCATACCGATGAAATTGTGTCTGCGCTAAAAAGGGAACACCGTGTGGATATTTCCCCAGACATCATAAACCTAGACAAACCAATCAAAGAACTTGGCACCTTCCCGGTACCTATTTCCGTAAAAGGCAAAAAGGGAAGTTTTACGCTGATAATTGAAGCCATTTAGTTATTTTCTAGACAGATATTTAGGGTAGTATATAATTGAAGAACATGAAGAAAATCGTAAGGAAAAAAGAGGTTACGAATAATGAGCTGGCAAAGTCTATAGACCATCTAGCTATTATGGTTGCTAAAGGGTTTGAGTCTGTCCACCAAGATATTTCTAGTTTGCAAACAGATGTTTCTTTTTTGAAAAAAGAAGTTTCAAGATTAGATGACAATATCGTATCCACTAGAAAAGATATTTCAAACCTAGGCGAGCGCTTTGTATCAAAATATCAATTTGATGACTTGGCACAGCGTGTGACTTTACTAGAACAAAAACCTAAAAGCAAACAAGGAAAGTAAGATGCAAAGACTGTCGGAGAATATTTCAAGATCAGAGGAGTTGAAAAATATTTTAAAGAGCCACGGATTTCTGCGTGGCTCTTTATTTTCTATAGCGATTGTAGATTTAAAAGAAAGAGAACCAAAAATATTTGGTGTAAATTTAGATGAATTTATATATCCTGCAAGTGTTTATAAAATATTTATTGGAGCTGAAACATTGAGACAAATAGAATCTGGGGCACACACGCTGGATGAAAAAGTGACTGTAAAAGCTCCAAATGATGTAGACAAAGACGCGCGACTTTTTCCCGGAAGCACCGAGCCTCTTTTGAAAGCTGACGATGAAGTAAGTATTGATTATTTACTGAATTTGATGCTAACTAGGAGTGATAATACAGCGTCGAATTGTTTAATTGATTTAGTGGGACGAGAAAATATAACAACACATATCATAAATGCAAACGGATGGCAGGGAAGCGACGTGACTAGAAAATTTCTAGATAGATCAAAAGAAGACAAAAAATATCGTTTCTCAGATACCACCCAAACCTGCGTTCGACACATTGCAGAATTTTTCTACTTGGTTGAAGAAAATAAATTAATAAGTTCTTTTGTATCTCAAAAACTAAAAGAATATATGTTGAAATGGAACCGAGAAGGAAGAAAGGGTCTTTCTCTTGTAGATTATATTTTCTTTTACCGAAAGGGTGGATTTTTGGAAAATAATTTGTACCTACCTTTGTACACTTCATACTATAAAAAAGCCGGATTCGCTTTTGACTATGCAAAAAATATTGGAAGATTAATAAAAACTATTTTTACAAAAGGATGGGCGGTGATACGTTGGGCTCATGATGCTGGAGTTATAACTGGACCAAATAGTAAATATGTCGCAGTGGTGTTTACCATGAATAAACAAATAAATCCTGCCAAAAAGTTCCCAATGGAAAAACTGGCAAGGGTTGTTTTTGATTACATGGAGAAAAACTAAAAATCCTCTCAGTTGAGAGGATTTTATTTTTTATTTAACGCTGACTATTTTTTTGACTACTGTTTTGCCGTCAAAGTTTACTTTGCGCTTTGTACCAAATTTTACTTTGCCTGCACGGAGAGAATAGATAGTGTGGTCTTTGCCGAGGTTAGTGCCTGCGCCGGCTAGGATGCGTGTACCACGCTGGCGGACGATAATAGAGCCTGCCTTAGCTGTCTCGCCATCGTAGAGCTTGGTGCCCAGGTATTTAGGATTTGAATCCTTTAAGTTTTTGGCCGAACCGCCGGCCTTTCTATGTGCCATAGTGTGATTTTACTGTTATAATTAAGGTCTGATGAGTATAAAGGAAATAGGCCAAAAAATCAAGTCCTCTATGGGCTATATCTCAAAAAGCGACATTTTTACCGTTTTTATTATCCTTTTAGTAGCTATTTCTGCTTTTGGCTTGGGCCGTTTGTCCAAAGATAACAAAAGTTCTGGGCCTTTGGTAATAATGGCTAACAATATAGAAGCAAATCCAAACACCGAAATTTTATCTAGTATAAGTGGTCTAACCGCTCATACAGAGAGCAGCTCGACCGCTACAAATGGGAGCATCGTGGCCTCACGAAATGGCACAAAATATTATTTCCCAAATTGCAGTGGAATATCGCGTATCAGCGCTAAAAATTTGATTTCATTCAACACCGAAGCAGAAGCAGTCTCGGCTGGCTACGAAAAATCAAGCACATGCAAATAAATATGAAAAATATCGCAAACATTCTAATAATCATCTTTGTGGCTGTATCAGTTTATTTCATGCGCGCTGATATAAAAACCGCCTACCTAAAGGTAAAAGGCTATATCGAGCAAGCGCAAAACAAGGAGCCGGCTTTTCAAGAAATAAAAGACCCATCGGAAACAACTTCTAAAGGATCGATCAGCACAAGCACTCCTGGGCCCCTGAAAGTCTTGAATAGTTTTCTAAATCACGACAGCCCGTCTGATTTGAAACAATCCGAAACCATACGCCTCACAAACGAAGCTCGAGCAAAGAATGGCAATTTGCCGAATCTAAAAGAAAATCAAACTCTCGACAAATCTGCAAAACAAAAAGTAGATGATATGTTTGCTAAACAATACTTTGAACATATTTCTCCATCCGGTGTCGGTGTATCCGAGCTCGGTATTTCTGCTGGCTATGAATATATTTTAATCGGAGAAAATTTAGCATTGGGAAATTTTAAAAACGAACAAGCGCTGATCGATGCTTGGATGGCGAGCCCGGGGCACCGCGCCAATATTTTGAACAAAAGATACACCGAGGTAGGTATCGCTATAAAATATGGACACTTCAATGGCGATAATGTATGGCTGGCAGTGCAACATTTTGGTTTACCCAAAGACAGCTGCCCATCGGTAGATTTTGATTTAAAAACTCAAATACAAAATGAACAAACACAAGTAAAAAATATAGAATCCACTCTAAACGCTCTAAAAAAGGAGATCGACGGGGAAGTGGCTTACAACAAAGAAAAAGTGGACGAATACAATAATCTTTTAAATCAGTACAAAAATTTGACGACAAAAATCGGGGGAGAAATAGAAATTTACAATAAAGAAGTGCGCGCATTTAATAGCTGCGCCACTGGAGTTTAATTTATTTAAAAGATAGAGGGGAAGGGGTCCGGAAGTCCGGCTTCTCTGGCTCGTATGCGGAAGCCGGGCTTCTTAACATAGCGTCGCACAATATACCTTTTAGACTATGCATGCAGGTCTAAAAGGTGGCAACATTTTGCAACGCTAAAGCATCGCAAAATGTTGCCTTATTACACCCCAGCTTTAAACATACTCGAATTTGTGGCTGGTAAATATTTTAGCGGATCTAGATATCCATTTATCGCTGCGATCGGCATTGCGACCGTCTTCCCCACGCAAACATTTACCCCTGTTTTTTGATTTATCGAAACCGAGCCCGAAGCGTACAGGCTCACATGCAAATGAGGCCCCGTAGAATAGCCCGTAT
>CALRBJ010000019.1 GCA_943354205.1 Candidatus Nomurabacteria bacterium | reverse complement strand
TGCGAACCGAATCCCTGCCAAAAAAATCAAGAAGCACGCGAAGCGAATTTTGCGAAATACTTTCCCCAAAACCCCCAGCATTTCGCAAAATTTCGCTCGCGTTCCGCATTTGCATTTCTGCACACCACATCATTTTTAAAAGATTGTGTGGTGTGCAGAGCGTTTCTCCGCACTTCTGCTTCAGCAGAAGCTCTGTGCTTCGCACAGAGGCGCTTCAGCGCGCGGGGAACGCTTGTGGATATTCTCACGAATTTTTGATAAAGTAAGTTCGAGCGGAATCGTAAAACCACTCCCTTTCCCTCCCCTTACTAAGGGGAGGGAAAGGGAGGGGTGCTAACGAACCCACCACCTCTCTCCGTCGCTTTCAAATATGACAGTGCCGACCAAATCGGTGCGGTATATTTTTACCCCGTATTTATTTAAGGTGTCTAAAGTTTCTTTGTGTGGGTGTCCATAACTATTATTCTCCCCGTCTGAAATGCCGGCAAACTCTGGCGCCACAGCAGAAACGAAGGCCTCACTCGTGGAAGTACGAGAGCCATGATGCCCCACTTTTAAAATATCGCTCTTCAAAATTTCTTTACTATTATTTTGCAAAACGATTCCTTCTGTTTTCTTTGTGGCATCCCCAGTCAGCATCACACTCGTATTTTTATAAATGAGTTTGGCTACCAGCGAACCGTCATTGCTATTCCAGTTCGAAACATTTCTATCCGGGAAAAGAATTTCTATTTCTACTCCCGCCTTTTCATCTAAAATTATTTTCATTCCCTTGCGCGCCATCACATCGGGAATTTTCTTTTCAGCCACCAAATTTTCGAATGTTGCATATGTTTTAGTTTTTGAAACTGTGCCCGGCTCGATGACTGCTCCGACATTGTAATTTTTTAATAAATCGATAAATCCGGCATAGTGGTCGGCATCGGGATTGGTCACTACTATAGCATTTATATCCTTATCGCCAAAACTCATCATTTGTGAAAGCGGGGCTAAAAGAGAATGTGGCGGACCACCATCTACCAAGACCTTGTTCCCATTTGGCGCTTCTATATAGAGAGCATCGCCTTGGCCGATATCGAGCAAGGCGAATTTCAGATGATGATTTTCATGCTCGAGCGAATAAACTTTCGAGTAAATAAAAACCGGAGCGACTAAAGTAGCGAAAATTAAAGCATGCGGGATATATTTTCGCCAAGATTGCATATACAGAGTATAATATGAATTATGAATACAGAATACTTTAAACCAAAAACATTTACCTTGCCGGAATTAAAAGGAATATCAGCCAAGAATATCGAGGAGCATTTAAAACTTTATGCGGGGTATGTGACCCATGCAAACGCAGTGCTAGCTAAAATTGCAGAGCTTTCAGCCGATGCGGAAACAAATATGCCCGTATTGAGCGGACTGCAAAAAAGATTCGGATTTGAATACAACGGCATGCGAAACCATGAAGTGTATTTTGCTTCCCTATCTGGAGGGGCAAGCAGTTTGAAAGATGACGGCAAATTAAAAGAAGCTATTGTTGCAGGGTGGGGTTCATTTGAAAATTGGCTCTCGCTATTCAAGGCTACCGCCACTACTCGCGGCGTCGGCTGGGCGATGCTTTATTATGATAGAGCAGAAAATAAATTATTGAACGCATGGGTAGACGAACAGCATTTGGGGCAGCTCCAAGACTGCACCCTCATCCTAGCCCTCGACATGTGGGAACATGCCTTTGTCTACGACTTCCAACCATCAGGCAAGAAACAATACATTGAAGCCTTTTTTGAAAATTTGAATTGGGAAATTGTTGAAAATAGATTCAAATAAAACAACTACTGCACTTTGTGCGTATGCACAGTTTGCAGTAGTTAGTTGTACTTATCAAGCACTATATCTTTAAGCATTTTAGCATTGCCATACGAGAGCATACCCACATAAGAAGCCAGTGCTTCTTTTTTAGAATTTTCTTTTAATTTTCTAAACATTCTCCTCTTTGTCGCCGACCTCAATACTCGATGATTCGGAAAATGCACCCAGCCCAAGAAATCCACGCCAGAAGATATGGTTTTTATAAAGACTTTGTCCGGATGTAAATCAAGCTTTAATTTTTGCTTCAAAAACACTGAAACTTTGGGCAACAATTTTTCCAAAAATTTTCTGTCATCGCTCAAAATCACAAAGTCATCGGCATAACGAATATAGTATTTTATTTTTAATTCTCTTTTTATAAATTGGTCGAATTCATTCATATAAATATTCACTAAAAGTTGCGAGGTTAGGTTGCCAAGCGGTAAGCCTACATTCTGCGTTAGGTCTTGCCTAGCGCGGAAGCTATCTATGATGTTGCCGAGTAACCACAAAATATCCCCGTCTTCAATTTTTTCCCTTAAAATCTGCTTTAAAATCTCGTGGTCAATACTTGCAAAGAATTTTCTAATGTCGCATTTCAATACAAAGCATTGTTTTGTGTTATTTTTGCTTACTTTTAGCGCAAAATTTTTAAATCTATCCATGCCTTTATGAGTGCCTTTGCCAAATCTGCATGAATACGAATCATGGATAAATACAGTGTCGAAAAATGGATATAAATTTGTGTACAAGAGATGATGCGCTACCCTATCGCCCACTATTGCCTTGTGGATATCGCGTGGTTTCGGGTCGTTGATTTTGAAATACTCATACGGAGAATGTTTATATGTTTTTATTTTTAGAGATATGTGTAAATTGAATAGATTGTCCATGAGTTTCCCGCCGAAAAATATCACATCGGATTTCTTTGCTTTGCCAGACAAAAATTCTTTCCATGCGTAGAACAAATTTTCTGTGGTTATGAGTTCCTCATATCTTTTTTGAAATTTTTTCATGATAAACAAATACAGTATAATAATTCTATGAATTTACCCCCCCCACAACACCCCATGTGTTGCTAAAAGCAAAAGAATCCTATCGTTTTTGGTTTTTATTATATACCGACTTTCCACGCATTCATCGCTACACACTCGGAGACAAAATAGAAGAATGTTTCCTGTCTTTGCTTGAACACATATTCTTTGGATTGTATTTGGATGTGAACAAGAAAATTATCCGTTTGGAATACGCCATCGCGAAACTGGACGCGTTAAAATTCTTTACCCAGCTGGCGTATGAAAACAAATGCATTCCTGAAAATAAGTACTTAGAACTTTCTATCCAACTTCAAGAAATCGGCCGGATGCTCGGCGGTTGGAAAAAGGGATTGGAAAAGAAAATAATGGAACAAAAAACTCCCGCCCCAAACATATAGACGGGCGAGAGAAAAATAAATCGTTTCGAGAAAGAAACTGTTTGTCGGCATTCCACTTGTTCGGATTCCAGCCATTGCAGTTCCACTTGCGATTGTCGGAGTTCCAGTTGCCGTTGCAAAGCAGGACGCGTCTCGTATCTCATGCCATCTATACCACTGCCGGTGAAATCTGAAAGTCATCCGACTGTATCTGATTTGGGACCTAAAAGTCCACCAGTATGAGACACCAATGGTTTATTTTTATTTGAAAAATATTTTTCTGCGCGCTCATGGCAGGCTTGCCCGACATGATTCCGGCATTGAATATTTTGCATCATGACTTTGAAGCCGTAACCGCAAAGTTGAGCAGTATGCATTGTTTATAGTATAAAAAAAGAACCTCTGATTCAAGTGACAAAGTGTCAAAAGAATCAAAGGTTCAAAAATTTAACTAAAGCTACTTAGTTTCCCCATTGCGAGAAAGAAACTGAGAGTCGGCATTCCGCTCGCGCGGACGCCAGCCAGAGCAGCGCCACTCGCGATCGTCGGAGTACCAGCGGCCGCGGCAAAGCAGGACGCGTTTTGCAATGGTTCTAAATTTGCCGACAAAGTTTACGTAGCCATCGTTGCGAAAATCGCCTTCCTTGCCACCTTCTTGCTTTTCAATATTGGTAGCGAGGATGTTCAAGCGGGTGCGGGCCATTTTTCTGCCTTCGGCTGTGGATAGCTCGATGATGTCTTCGTCAATTTGCGGGTAAATAATATCATCATGCGCGTCTTCGGTGTTTGTATGCCAGTGCATGGTCACTTTTTCGGCTGGAGCCATTTTGCCATCGCTTACGGCATCAGTCAGGATTTCCTGAAAATCTCCATCGCTCGCATACAACCCTTTTCGGTCTTTGAAAAATTTTACCAAATCGCGTTCGGGCAAATCGTAGGTGACGGTTCTTAAAAACTTGGTCACTTTTTTGATTTCCCCCGCTACAGGTTCGGCTACTTTTTCAATTTTTTCGCGAAATTGGGAAACAAATTTTTCCAGTATATCTTCTCCGACCTTGCCGGAGGCGATGTAGCCAAGGAGTTCTTGGGCTAAAAGAATTAGTTTCTTCATGTTTTGTGAATTTTTTGTTTTAGAACTGTGAAAATTACTATGGAAAGGATAGCAGATATAGGCAGTTTTGTCAAGCCCTCGTAATGGTTCAATACCTTGTAATCACCCCCCAAATATCGGACATTTGGGGCGCACTACTGCACTTTGTGCGTATGCACAGTTTGCAGTAGTTCTTTTTGTTTGTATTTTAGATAGAAAATAAATATTAAAAAGTAAAAAAGGATCGTTAGAAATATTGAAAAGCTGGGGATTACTTTTGCTGAAAATGGCAAGCTGGCCGACCAGATAATTGTTTTTAACAAAAAATGGAGTGTGAGATATAGCGGGTAAGCCAAAAGCGCGGAGAGTGGGAAATAAATGAGGCCGACAACGGCGATGATGATGCCCGCGATCATGGCCGGCTCAACTAATGGAAGGATTAGAACATTTACTGGAAGACCAACGATGGATAGAATGCCCATTTTATAAATAATCAAAGGCAGGGTGAGAAGCTGTGCAGAAATAGTGGCGGAAATAAGTTTTCTAAAATAAGAATTCTTTATTTTCACCAGCCATCGCTCGAATATGGGAGAAAAATAAACTATGCCGACTGTGGCTAGGAATGAAAGTTGGAAAGAAATATCAAAAGCCAAGATTTTTGGATTTATGGCGACCATAAAAAGAAGTGCAAGCAGTAGTGCCCGGCGAATATTGTATTTGCGTTCGGAAAGAAGCGCAAACATAGATATCACCCCCATAATACCAGCGCGAAGCGCGCTCGACTGACCGCCGGTCATGACTACAAAAAGAATGATAGAAACAATGCCGAGCGGAGCGGCAAACTTTTTCTTTGTAAACATCGAAAAGAAAGACAGTAGGGCGAGAGCCAAGATGGTGACATTCATACCGGACAGGGCGATGATGTGTATCGTGCCAGTTTTTATAAAATCATTTCGCATTTCTGGGCTAAAGGCTTGCTTGGTGCCGAGCACCAATCCCCCGAGCAAAGTGCTCTCCGGCTCGGGTATGGCCCGGGCAAAATTGGCTAATACTTTTTCGCGGAGAGTAAATAATTTGGATTTTATCCACGAACCGTGCCTGGCTGAAACAAGAGAAATGCGCGCAAAAGGCATGAGAAAATAAATATCGTCTTTGCCCAAATAATTCACATAATCAAAAACTTTGCCCTGGTCGGTGGTAAAATTTTCCGGCTTTACCAGCTTGCCTGATATATTTACCTCATCGCCATATTTAAAATCAGAATAGGCATCAGCGGTGACCAAAATCTTCTCTCGGCGGGAAGAGGTCGGACCTCTTGAATCCCCGAGGTCCGACCTCGAGGAGCCGATTTCTAAAGTCAGTTTCGTATTCCTTGCTCTCTCATCCGGTTCGTCTACGACAATGCCGGTGCCCGAGAAATTTTCTCCCACATATTGCGAAAGTTCTAAACTATTTTCTTTCCTTACAGCAAGGTCTAACCTTGCCGTACCGAGCAAGAGCCCAGAAATAAATATCGCGAAAAGTAATAAAATAGAGCTTCTTTTATCTAATCGTAAAAAATATAAAATAAAAAAAGCTGCGCTAATAGCTAGTGATAGATATAAAACAAATGGAGAAAGCCAAATAAAAGAGCGAATGAAAATTCCAATTAAAAATCCCGCGCTAGCCGAATAAAGAATTTGATCCCGCATCTTTATTGAGGTTTTCTAGGGTAAAACGCGCGATGATTTCGCTTTCGTCATCACTGCTCATCGCTTTTTGATATCGCGCGCCCGATTTGCCTTTCACTCGCGCTTCGCACTCTGCCCAAGTTTTGTGTGTTTCAAGCATCCCCCCGACCATAGACACATATGAATATGCCGCACCAGATGGCTTTTTAGGTTTTATTTTTTCTGCTTCTTGCCCGGATGATTTTTTCGGACGGGTCTTTATTTTCAACACATCTCCACCCACCAATTTTTTGTATTCCGAAAATGCGCCAGTGAAAAGAAGTGGGCGACGGCCCTGTGAAAATTCGGTGGCGATTTCATCACAGCGTTCGTTGCCATGCACGCCCGAGTGCCCTTTCACCTTTTCCCATTTCACATCGTGCTTAAATTTAAGCCCGAGCTCTACCTTGAAAAGCGCTTCCCATAAATCGCGGTTCAGCACATCATCGCCCGTCTTTGTCTTCCAATTATTTTTCTGCCAAGCGTAGACCCAGCCTCCGATACCCTGAAGCAAATATGCCGAATCAGTGTGAATGACTATTTTATTTTTGTCTTCAATATTTCGCTTGGCGATAGCGCTTAGGGCTTCGAGCGCTGCGGTCATCTCCATGCGATTGTTTGTGGTCTGATTGTCCGCTCCGCCGAGTTCTACCACTTTTCCTTCGGGGAAAATTATAATAGTTCCCCAGCCGCCCGGGCCCGGATTTCCACTTGAAGCCCCATCGGTAAATACAGTAATAGTGTTTTTCATAAAAATGATTTTAACACAAAAAAAGACCAGATCAATCTGGTCTTTTTTGAAAAAATTTATAAATTTACTTTTTTACCCCAGAATTGACATTTGAGTTTGCTGGGTCAATGGTAGAATTATTATAATTATTAGTATTGTCTGGTCCATAAACAACACCATTAACAACACAACTATTACCAGGCCCATTATGCCCAGCATATTGAGTTACATTACAATTCCAATCTATGTGATTAACCTCGCAATCACCAGGATTTGTTCCAACTCCTGGGTGGTGAACAATATCATTATGTGGAAAACAAATTTTCATACCAGGATTACTGTTCGATGTAGAAGTTGAGTTATAAGCTTTGCCTGATTGATCTAAGCCTCTGTTAGAACTTGATTTCCAAACAAAGAACCCAGCAAGAGCTATTATGGCGATAAGCGCCACTATTTTAAATACATCTTTTTGTGGATTCATAAAAAATTAAAAGTTATTAATTAAATTGTAATAACTATAAGTCTACCCCCCCCCCTCAAAAATGCAAGTGGAAAACTCCCCATATCAGTTGTTTTACGGCTTTCCATATGCTATATTCCAAGTGGCGCTTGTGAGGGTTTCGACTCTCTCGCGGTTAAAATAAACTGCAGCCAAGTGCCATCAAAGTACCCGCCCTTAGGCGGGTTTTTTGATTCTTAATCATGTTCAGGATTGCCTCCATGCATGATTCTATCCCCAGTATTTTTATCTACACCCCAAAATGGGATTATGCTTAAGAAAAACTTCTCTCCCCCGTCTACTTGCTTAACGATTACCTTAACCCTGATTTTTGAACCATGCGAATCCATGACCGCGATGAATTCATAGTAAGTAGTTAATTTTAGAATTTTTACCCAGCCAGTATTGCGTTTTATTTTTTCAAATTTTTGAGTAGCCCATATTCCTTGTAATGTTTTAGATTGGCGAATTACTTCAGGAGCTAATTTTAGATGTCTAAAACGGGCATACTGATCTGTAATTGTTCTTGTTTTGTTCCACTCTTTAAAAACAAGATGGTCTAGGCCTTTTGTATTAAAATGAATGTCTCCGCCGAAATATGGACACCAAACTTTTCCTATTTTTGAATAAAACTCTTCAGCATCGCACTTTACTTGATTAAATTTTTCAACAGAAAATTCCATGTGGTAAATTTTCCCATACTATATAAAAATTTCCAACTTTTTTGAAAATTTATTTCACACCCACGATGCGGAGGCGCAGTTCGGTCCGGCCGGCAAAGCGGGAAAGGTCAAAGGAGGCAAGGAGGTTTATCCGCTCGCCCTTTACAATTGGTTTTTCAAAAGAATCATGCCCGGCGAAAAAGGCTATGGCCTTTTTCGCTCCGCTAGTGTCATCGGCCAGAATAATTTCTAAATGATTTTTCTCTTTGCCAAAGAGTTTTAAGTCTTTCACTAAAACCCGCTCAAATAAAAACAGCGGTTTTTTATTGCCCAAGCCAAACGGCGCGAGTGCGGAAATTTCATTCCACTCTTTCATGTCTACCCGAGACAAGCTCAACACAGCATCGTGTAAATCTTTTTCTTTTACAAAATCATTTCTTATTTTTTTATAAATTGCGGAAAGTTTTTCTTCTAGAAAATGTACCTCTTCGTGCGACACCGAAAATCCACCAGCCAATTCATGCCCGCCAAATTTGAGGAACGATTCCGGCGTAGCACTCATCAAATCCATGACCGACACCGAACCATCGCTCCGGCATGAACCCTTTAATCCTTCCCGCCCACCTTCGGCGTTCGGGCGAGCATCGCCACCAGCACCCCATACAAAAACTGGGCGATTGTACTCATCGCAAATTTTGCCAGCCACCAAACCGAGCACGCCGGGCTTCCAATCCGGATTGCCGACGACGATAACATCAGAAAGCTCCCCTTCTAATTTTTTATGTTCAAAATTTTTATTCACTTCGCGCATGATAGTGGCCACCATGGTTTTGCGCTCGTCATTTATCTTAGAAAGGTGGTCGGCCAAAGCTCCGGCATTCACCTCATC
>CALRBJ010000018.1 GCA_943354205.1 Candidatus Nomurabacteria bacterium | reverse complement strand
CTGTAAATCCAAGTAAGGTCCGGGTTTTTAAACCTTTCTCTAACCCCCCGACCAGCTTTTTTATGGCTTCGGGCTGGTCGCCATCGGGTTTAAATTCTGATTTTAATTTAAAGACTGGCATAATTTTTTAAAAATTCTTTTTTAAATTCGTGGAAATTCTCATCCAAAATCGACTGGCGGATTTTTTTCACGAGATTGACGATGAAATGGAGATTGTGAATAGAAGCCAAAGTACCAGCCAACATTTCTTTGCCGTGGAAAAGGTGGGCGATGTATGCTCGAGTAAAGTTCTTGCACGCATAGCATTCACAATCCTCTTCGATCGGCGAAAAATCGGTGCGATATTTTTTGTTCGTAATACTTATTTTGCCGGTTTTTGTATAAATAGTGCCGTTTCGTCCGAGGCGAGTGGGCAAAACACAATCGAAAAGATCAACGCCGTTCTCGATACCCATAAAAAGATCCTCCGGCTCGCCTATACCGAGCAGATGGCGAGGTTTTTCTTCTGGTAATATTTCATTGACCCAGGCTACCGCAGTATTCATATCTTCTTTGGCAAAACTTCCGCCGATGCCAAAGCCATCGAAACCTTTTCCCTCGATCTGCATTTCAGAAATAGCTAGAGCAGAGCGTTTTCTCAAAATTTCTTCGCGTCCGCCTTGGACAATGCCAAATAGTGCAATGTCTTTTTTATTTTCTTGTTTCAATTTCAAATGATGCTCGAGCGAACGGCGGGCCCAAGCGTGCGTGCGAGAGAGCGCTTCTTCTTGATAGCGAAAATCTTCCGCCGGACTGGTGCATTCATCGAAAGCGAAGATCATGTCAGCCCCCAGATTGTGCTGAATCTCGATAGATCGCTCGGGTGTGATGTAGTGGAGCGACCCATCTAGATGCGATTTAAAAGAAACTCCATCGTTGCCGATAGTGGCTAGGCGGGGCGCATCGGAGTCGTCGAAACGCTCCGGGATCATGAGCGATGGGTCGGTGATTTTTAGAACCTTGGACATGTCTTTGCCATAGGCAGCGCCGAGTGAAAAAACCTGGAATCCCCCCGAGTCGGTCATTGTCGGCCCTGACCAACCCATAAATTTGCCTATTCCGCCAGCATCGCGCACGACATCATCGCCCGGTTGCAAATACAAATGGTAGGTATTGCCGAGCACCACTTCGGTGCCGGCATTTTTCACTTGTTCAGGATTGAGGGATTTTATCGTGGCTTTTGTGCCTACTGCCACAAAAGCTGGAGTTTCAATAATTCCGTGCGGAGTTAGAAGTGTGCCTGCTCGGCCTAAAGAATTTTCTAATTTTTTTACAATTTCAAATTTCATTTTTACAAATTATTTTAAAAGCTCCACAAATTTTAGATTGAAAATATTTATCGGAGTAGTAAAAAGTATCTTGGTTTTAGGATCGCGCGGGTCAGAAATCGTGGCCCCGGCTATAGCGACGACTTCGGCATTTAGGCCCGGCAGTGCTACAGCAGTGCCGGGCTCTAATACAAAATCTTTGGGCGCGTCCATTTCAAAATTTCCACCCCCTCGTCCAGTGAGTTTTACAAAAGAATCTAGAGCGCCATTCTTTACTACGATAGAAGTCTCGACCCCAGACGAAGAAAACAACCTGACTCTAGCAGAATTATTATAAACTTCTTCTACTGTACCAAGCACTATGACCCCGTCTGCAAAAACTTTTTGCCCTACAAAAACTCCATCGTTCTTGCCAGCATCTATTAAAAAAGTATCATAAGCGCTCGAGCCTGGCCCAGCAAGCACGACAGAGAGCAGGAATGATTTGCTCGTCTTGCGACCGAGCACAGCCTTCAGATTTTCATTTTCAGAAGCTAAAATTTCACGATCAGCGAGTTTGGCATTTGCTTCCTCTAATTTTGCCGCCAATTCGGCATTTTCTTTAGCCAAAGAATTTTTGGAAGTAATTATATTCTTTACTCCAGAAAAAGAATGAGAGAAAAAATGACCGACTGAAATCGCCGGTCGAGCTATCGTCCGCGCAATACCAGAAAAATTTGCCAAAAATCCAGTCCTGAAAGCAAAAAATACCATGAGAAGTATGGCAGGATAAACAAAGAAAGAATATTTTTTAAAACGCCCACGCGGCGCTCTTTTATCTTGGAGGTAATTCATTTAAAGCTGGAATTAATACTTCTTTATAATTTTCCAAATCGTCCAATATAACTCCGGTACCGCGAGCCACGGCCGAGAGCGGGTCCTCGACTATATAAATAGGAATTTTGAGCGCATTTTGCAAATAAGTATCGAGGCCTTGGATGAGCGCTCCCCCACCGACTAAAATAATTCCGCGATTCATCACATCGGAGAGAATTTCGGGCGGAGTAGTTTCCAATACTTCGCGCACGCCGTCGACCAAGTTTGCGATAGATAGGGAAATAGCTTCGCGAATATCTGAATCGGTAATTATGACTTCGCGCGGCAAACCAGTGACCAAATCGCGTCCGCGCACTTGGGCTTCGAGCCCTGCCGTCGGGATGACCGAGCCGATAGCGATCTTTACGCTCTCGGCGGTTTTCTCTCCGATCAAAAGTTTGAATTCATCGCGCAAATACGAAATGATGTCGTTGTTCAATTTATCTCCGGCGATTTTTAAATTTTTAGAGCGCACGATTCCACCGAGTGAGATGACGGCGATATCAGTAGTGCCTCCGCCGATGTCGATGACGAGCGATCCGATCGGCTCCTTGACCGGCAGGCGAATACCGATAGCAGCCGACATCGGCTCTTCTATTATATGCACTTCGCGCGCACCAGCGCTACGAGCCGCGTCGTACACCGCGCGAGCCTCCACATTGGTCACTCCGCTCGGCACGCCGATGACCACACGCGGACGGATGAATTTTTTATTCATTTTTTCTACTTTGCCGATAAAGTACGCGAGCATTTCTTCGGTGACTTCAAAGTCGGAAATGACTCCGTCGACGAGCGGACGAATGGCTTTGATATGCGCCGGGGTGCGGCCGAGCATGGCTTTGGCTTCATTGCCTATGGCCACGATTTGCCCAGTTTTTTGATTGATTGCTACGACTGATGGCTCGTTTATGACGATGCCGGCGCCCTTCAAATAGACCAGCGTGTTGGCGGTTCCAAGGTCGATACCGATATCGTTTGAAAATAGTTCGTAGAATTTTTTAAACATTTTATCATTTAGTATGAGCGTGCAAATATCACTCTCATTTTTGAAGGCTTGCCGCTCTTTACACACACACCTTCTTCTTTTTCCATGTCAAAAGGAATTGAGCGCACAGTGGCATTGGTATCGGCTTTTATTTCCGCTTCTGTTTCTGGTGTGCCATCCCAATGTGCGAGCACAAAATTTCCTTCATCGATTAATTTTTTAAAGTCTTCCCAATTGTCTGCTTTTTTCGTGCGTTCATTTTTGCGAGCGAGAGCGATATCGAAAAGATTTTTTTGAATGGCCTCAAGTGTGCTCTTTAGGGTTTCGGCCAGCTCATCTTGAGCGACCGTCGTTTTCTCTCCGGTATCACGGCGAACCATGACCACCGAGTCGCTCGCGATGTCTTTCGGGCCGAGCTCGAGGCGCACCGGCACGCCCTTTTTCTCCCATTCATAAAACTTGTCGCCTGGGCGCTTGTCGCGCACATCTACCTTTATATTGAGGCCTGTTTCAGCGGTGAGCTTCATGCCTAGAGTTTGGGCTTCTTCGGTCACCCGAGCCCTATCAGCCTCGCTCCCAATGGATACTATCACAGCCGAAATAGAAGCGATACGTGGAGGTAAAATCAGGCCCTTGTCGTCGCTATGGGTCATGATGAGCCCGCCGATCATGCGTGTAGAGCAACCCCAGCTGGTCTGCCAGCCGAACTCGTTCTCGCCTTTTTCGTTCAAGAATTTCACGTCGAAAACTTTAGAAAAATTTTGGCCGAGGTTGTGCGAAGTAGCAAATTGGAGCGCCTTGCCATCTTGCATCATGGCTTCCACCGAATAAGTTTTCGCCGCGCCAGCGAATTTTTCGGATTCGGATTTTTGGCCGACCAAAACTGGCATCGCCAAATATTCTTCGGCGAACCATTTGTATACTTCGAGCATTTGGCGCGCGCGGGCGTCAGCATCGGCATCGGTCGCGTGCACGGTATGACCTTCTTGCCACAAAAATTCTGTCGTCCTCAAAAAAAGTCGTGGGCGCATTTCCCAACGCACGACATTGGCCCATTGGTTTATGAGCAAAGGCAAATCGCGATACGAATGTATCCATTTTGAAAAAACTTCATACATGATGGTTTCAGAAGTCGGGCGGATGACGAGAGGTTCTTCCAATTCTTTTCCTCCAGCATGAGTGACCACTGCCACTTCTGGCGCAAAACCTTCCACGTGGTCTTCTTCGCGCTTCAAAAGTCGCTCTGGAATTAAAAGTGGAAAGTAGGCATTCTCAACCCCGCTCTCTTTAAATTTTTTATCCAAAATTTTCTGTATCGCTTCCCAAATCGCGTAGCCATAAGGCTTTATAATCATGCACCCTTTTACCGGCGCGTGCTCGGCCAAACCGGCGGCGTCTATCACATCCAAATACCAAGCCGAATAATCCGTCGCCCGTGGCGTAATCGCCTTTTCGCTGTAGTCTTTACTACCTTCCTTATTTACCTTTATTTCTTCGTCCATATTGCACTTATCTTATCCTAAAATTGGTAAATAAAAAAGCCTGCACAAAAGTACAGGCTACTAAACAGGCAAGGCCTGTTTAAACTTCTTAAATTACTCGGGCTTCTTGCCTTTCCATGTAATCGGTTTGAAACCAACAATCCAACCATGGTCTATTGGTCTGATACTTATGTAGGCATAATTAGCATCGTCTCTATCGAACCAATCTTTAAGAATTCTTTCAGGTGCACCAGTGATTAGAATTTTCTCATTCTTAGAAAACAAAAGAATATCGCCTGAATCTAATGTCCTGCTTTTCTCAACAGAAATAACTTCAAACAACCTATCCTTAAAAAATTCTTGATGTTCCCATATTGATTCCCATTCAAAACTTTTATCCCACTCCACTATTTCTGTGTGATGAAAAATTGTGGCAAATATAGAAAACAAAATGGTAAAAACTCCATAACCCGTGGCTAAAACAATAACTACAGTGGAATGCTGGTATCTTTGAAATCGGCCATCACTAACCGCCATGGCAAAAATGGTAATCCCTAACACCCACAATAAAACTGTGCAGACATAAATAAATATCTGCATTTCTTTGGCTTTTTTCTCTATTTTCATGACAAATAATTTTGTTGGATAATACCAATTCAAAACTATCTTGTCAATCTTAAACAGGCCTTACCTGTTTAATTGATAAATAAAAAAGCCCTCGTTTCAGAAGGCTTAAATTTTCACACAAGACACGATTAAATAAAGTTTTCACCAATTTCTTTCAGTCCCCATTCTAACGCCTCATCATAATTTACCGTTGGCACATAATTCACCAACGAACAGAACGCGAGCAGGTAAGGATTCTGGAATTCAAATGAATGGTCTTTTATCCATTTCTCTCTCAAGCTGTTTGTTTGAATACCATACGCAATATCTGCGCATAACAATCCAATGGTCAAAGAAAGTGCTTCGTCAAGAACTGGATGAAAACCTGATGTAGTAATTATGGGTCCATCAGACAATCTGACCCCACCACGATACACCGAATCTCCTTCAAATTTTTTCTTTTCTTCGGTATTTTTAGGTGCTGTGCTACTGCGATCTTCATATTCAAGAAGAAACAGTAATTTATTGTGTCCGTTTTTAGAATAACGAAGTTTTTTATCACTTTGTCCTTCTGGTACATGGTGTGCACCAACACAAGCTATATTGCCGGCCAAAAAGGAGGCGCACTGGCCTGTTCTTTCTGAGTCCGGAAATTTTTTAGCAATTTCTTTATTGAAATTAACTGCAAATGGCGACATATGACCAAGTTGCTTTTCAAGATAAACTGCATCAGCAATAAGATTAATGAACTTATTATTCATGATTTTTGATTTTAAGTTAAAGAATTTATTGACCAGAATATAGCACACTTACTTGCTCTTGTAAATACTCTAACAGGCAAGGCCTGTTTAATTCCTTTAATACTTCCCTTTTATCCTTATTTCTGCTACTATATAGCCAGTTCCGTGGAGGGCTTTTTATTTTCTAAAAACCCTTTGTAAACTAGCTGGAATGCTTAAAAACGGACCTGTCTCGCCGAAGCTTTATGCGAACGCGGAACTTCCCTTCACAGGGATTATTAATTAACCACCCCCGACACGAGCGGGGAAAAATTTATTTATATTATGTCTACAGACAATACAAAAATCGATTCAAAGATAGATGAGATGTTCAAGGCCGGCGCGCACTTTGGCTATTCCAAAACCCGCCGACACCCTTCCATCTCTAAAATGCTTTTCGGTATGAAGAATAAGAACGACATCATCGACTTGGAAAAAACAAGCGCGATGCTCGCGACTGCAAAAGAATTCATGACCAAGCTTTCAAGCGAAGGCAAACAAATAATCATCGTCGGCGCAAAGCCAGAGGCTCGCAATGAAGTCCTCGCCACGGCGCTTGCTATGGATGCATCATACGTAGTTTCTCGCTGGGTAGGAGGCACTCTGACCAACTTCCCAGAAATAAAGAAGCGCATCACCCGCTTGGTAGATTTGAAGGACCAGCGCGCCAAGGGCGAGCTTGCTACCAAATACACTAAAAAGGAACAGCTTCTAATCAGCCGAGAAATCGAGCGCATGGAAAAGCTTTTCTCTGGACTTGTAAACCTACGCAAGGCTGACGCCGTGCTAGTCATCGACGGCAAACGCGAACATATCGCTGTATCCGAAGCAAACAAAGTCGGCATCCCAGTCATCGCCCTAGTAAACTCCGACACCAACATAAAAAATATCCAATATCCGATCCTCGCAAACGATGCATCAGTTTCTTCTATCAAATTCTTCTTGGGCGAACTTAAAAACGCTTGGGAAGATGGCAAGGTGAAAGTGAAAGCAGAGTAAATTAATAATTAACCAGGTTCTAGTGGCTAGGTTCTAGTTTCTAGTCACTAATCACTAGCACCTAAAAACTAATTCAAATGATAACCGCAGAACAAGTAAAACAACTACGAGATAAAACTGGCGTTTCCGTAATGCAATGCAAAAAGGCATTGGAGGAAGCGAATGGCGATATGGAAACCGCGCTTTTGGTGCTTAAAAAGAAAAGCACCGAGGTAGCCGAGAAAAAGGCAGACCGAAGCACTATGGACGGCCTCGTGTCGCTTAAAACCGACGGCGCAAAAGCGGTAGTTGTGGTACTAAACTGCGAGACAGACTTTGTGGCTAAAAATGAAGACTTCATAAAGCTTTCAAATGATCTTGTGGAAAAAGCTTGGGCCGAAGGCGCCGAGAAAACAACGGCCAGCGCTGCCGACATGATCTCCCCCGTCGTCCAAAAGACTGGCGAAAATATCCAGCTTGGAAAAATCGAAGAAGTAAGTGGTGGAATCATCGGCACATATGTGCACAACGGCAAGATGGCGGTTGTGGTAAAATTGGAAGGCGGCAGCACAGAGCTGGCGCGCGATGTGGCTATGCACACGGCGGCCATGAAGCCGGAATTTGTGTCGCGTGAAAATATCGCCGAGGATGTAAAAGTCAAAATGGCCGAGCTCTTCAAAAAAGAAGTGGACGAGAGCGACCGTCCAGAGGAGATCAAAGCAAAGATGCTCGCCGGCAAGCTCGACACCTACTTCAAGGAGCGCACCTTGCTCGACCAACCGTTTGTAAAAAATCCCGACACCACCGTGGGCGCCATGCTCGGCACAGCAAAAGTAATAGATTTCAAAATCTATACACTCGCGTAATCTTTCACTAAAAAATATAAATGTTGATAACAATAATTTTATTTTTAATAAGTTTGGTCGGTCTATCGATTCTGTTTTACAGAAAGATAGGTAAAATCCGATTGGGTGAAGAAACAGTATCGCTCGAGCATGCGCACTTTGGCTGGCACGAAATATCCGTGCGAAATTTGCGAGAATATGCTATTAATAATGCGAAGGATTTAGGGCACCAAGCAGTGCTCGGTGGAGTAAAGACTTGGATAAAGATGCAGTATGTATGGAAACGCAAACGCGATGAATACGCTCCAAGGATAAAAAATATCTTGGGCATCAAAGACAAGATCGCCACACCGGGCAGCCCGATCTCCAATATGCTTTCCGCCGTGGCCGACTATAAAAAGAAAATAAAAAAAGTCGCGCAAAAGATAAAAGCAGAGGAAGAGAAAAATTTCTAAAAACCAAAATCATGCCGGAATAGCTCAGTTGGTAGAGCGCCAATTTTGTAAATTGGATGTCGTGGGTTCGAATCCCTCTTCCGGCTCCAAATTAAAAATGTCCAGACTTTAAGTCTGGACATTTTTAATTAAAAGCATAGACTCTAGAAAAAGAACATTATGAAAAAAGCGACGATTTTATATCAAGTAGAAAATAATGAGGTCCTGCTGGCAAAGAAAAAGCGTAAAGTAGGAGTTGGATATTATTTTGGCTATGGTGGGAAAGTAGAGGGCGATGAAACACCTGAAGCTTGCACTGTACGCGAATTTAATCAAGAATCCGGCGGATGTGAAATTGCGGAAGATTCGCTCAAGCGGATGGCACTGATAGATTTCTACCGCGGAGACATGCCTTTTGGGGATCCACTCTTTCAAGTATTATTCTTTGTCGGTGATGGCTCAAAAATGAAAGGCACTCCTGTAGAGACAGAAGAAATGGGAAAGCCTGATAAATTTGCAATACACAAATTGCCTCTTTTAGAAATGAAACCAGGCGACGAGCTAATTTTAAATGAAATCCTTTTCGGAAAAATGGTAAAAGGATTTCTGCGCTTCAACGCTGACACCGACGAGGTTATTGAATACGAACTTAAACCATGCCTCGAATCAGACCTCGTGCTCTAAATCCCCAGACCTTTAGGTTCTGGGATTTTTATTTTGTCTCTGTATCCCCTGCTGGTGGAGTTTGGGCGGGAGTTTTTTCAGTAGATGGAGTTGTCGGTTTTGGAAGGAGGTTTTTGAGAGCGGGCAGAGTTTTTTCGATTTGCTCGAGAGAGTAGAATCCGGAATAAACTTTATTGTTTATGACTAAGACTGGCATTTTGGCCGGCACTTTATAGATGGAAGCCATGGTTTTTATGGCTAAAAGATCCAAGCTGTAATCAAAAGAATAAATGCGGAGTGTCGGATACTTTTGGCGAAGGGCATCGACGACATAATTTTCTTTCACACAGTCAGGACAAGACTCGGTCGGCTGATAAAAGTAGAGCACAAATATAGGGTGAGTTTCGCATTTCTCGGCGAGCGAGAGCATGAGCAAGTAGTCTTTTATTTGGAGTAGCGAATAATAGCTCTTCAAATCCACCACGCGCTTGTCGCTACCGCCGAATTGGACTTCGGCATACGAGAGCTTCGAGCCCAGATCGTTTATCTCCCCCGAGAGCACGGAGGCGCCCACGTCTTCGCACTGTTTATGCTCGAGCAGACTAAACTGCACTTCGGAAGCGAGGATGTTCATAGAGATGGCTTCTTGGGTGTCTTTCAGATAAGTGATTTTTTTGTTGCTCAAATAGTTTGAAAGGTAAAAGACAGAAATAAAAATTCCTAAGGTTATCAAGAAAACTATTAGATACTTTTTCCAGTCGAATGTGTTCATAAAATATTATTATCGCCAAGAAACTTTTTGCGCAGTCGCGGTCTTGTAAATGGAGACGATGATCCAAAACGGCACGACTAGATTGTACAAAATAAAGAAATAAAAAATAGACGCAAAGCTCGAACGATTGCGCTTTTCCCGCACAAAGAATCGCCCGATCAACATAAAAGAAACTACCGAAACAAGCAAGACCATAGGGAATATAGCTATCGCCCTAGTATCGATATGGAAAAGATCCAAAGGATGGAAAAAAGAAAAGGCCCTAGCAAGTCCGACTGCTCGCACCTCGATTATTTTCTCGACCAACCCAGAGATGACCTTCCACCAGCCGACAAAGAATACATACAGTATGACCACATAGGCGAGGAGCGCCGTCGGTATGGTAAAGGTACCAAAATTGCCGTATTTTTTATTCAAAATAACTCGGCGATAATCGAAAGTATTGTTTAAAAATCCGTAAGCCCAGCGCAAGCGCTGGCGGAAAAGGGCGCCCACTGTTTTGGGCGCATTTGTATAAGAAAATACATCATGTGCCTGGTCGACCTTGAGCCCGGCTGCTTGGATGCGGTAGGTCAGCTCGCCGTCTTCCCAATTGTGCGCCTGCCTATACCCACCGAGCTTTTCGAATACTTCCTTGCGATAAGCCGAGAATGCCCCCGGCACGACCATGGCCCCACCGACAGTAGCCAGCATTTTTTTACTGAAAAAGAAGAGATTGTACTCTGCGCTCTGCGCGCGTTCTACGATAGTGCGCGGATTGTTGATAATGACAGACGACCCCACTGCCATGGTTTCTTTATTTT
>CALRBJ010000017.1 GCA_943354205.1 Candidatus Nomurabacteria bacterium | reverse complement strand
CGCGCCTGCGGCGCGACCCCGCTTTATCCGTTTCTTCTGATTCCGAATTTTGGCGGAAGCGGTGGGATTCGAACCCACGGTGCCTTGCGGCACTTCTGTTTTCAAGACAGATGCACTCGGCCTCTATGCGACGCTTCCAATTAAATACATTACTTCATTTTCATTTTTTTCTCAAGCTTTGGATTACTTGTGCCAATTATTTGGAAATATTTTTCGATATCTTTTTTATTGCTTATATAAATATTTTTCTTGGAGTTTTTTGTTGGTGTAAATCCAAGCTGGACTAAGCTGTTTTCAAGGAAACTCAAAATACTTTTATTGCTATTGGTAACGGTAAGTTGTTTGTATATTTTGACCCCGTTTTTACTTTTGTAGTATTTAATTCCGATTGAACCTTCTGTATCAAACAATCCACGAACTGTGGCGATAGTAAACTTCTTTTTATTTGTTATCCACCTTGGCACTTCTCTTTTCTTTGGGTTAAACCCAATAGATCTTATGTAGTCGCATGCATCTTTTGAGGATATTTGGATTTCTTCTGTCCCGCTACTTGATCTAAATCGAATGGATACTCGTGTTTTTGGCAAGGAGACTTCTAAAATCTTAAGAATATTTTTTGAGTATCCTTTATCTGCAATCATGTTTAAATAAATTTTAACAAAATATTTTTCTACGCTCCCATCCCCTAGAAGTATTCCAAATAGTTCTGCAAGTTCTACAGATTTTATTTTTGGCCCAGTAAATAATACTTTATTGTTCAAATTAAACCTGTTAGAGCAGGCTTGTGAACAATATTTTTGAGCAGAATATTTTTTTGTAAATTTAGCAAGGCAGTATCCACAATTTGTTTCCATATAATCTATTATAACATTTTTAACCTTAAACCATTCACAAACAAGAATAAGTACCGTTGGGTACTTATTCTTTCACTTTCTAAATCTTAGTTTTCAAATCCGCTTTTATATTGGAAATTTTCTTTTTACAAATGTAAAAGATATAAATGAGCTCCAGTATGCCGAGAGTGTTTAGAACCAAAAGGGCGATAAACCACCTCTTTTCTTTGCGCTCCACTGCACTCCAAAGAGCGTAGCCCTTTATCGGAACCACCCAAATCAAGCTTATAATTATTGACCAAATACTGAACTGACCAAGAATTTGCATAAAGGCATATTAGCACAGGCGAGCTTTCGTGTTAAGCTCTATATATATGAGATACCTTGGCATAGACTATGGCGCAAAGAGGGTAGGGCTCGCTATCTCCGATGAGGGAATGCAATTGGCATTCCCAAAAGCAACGCTTCCAAACGATGCGCATTTAATGGAGGCGATCATGGGTGCAGTGCATGCAGAGTCTGTCTCGACTATTGTAATCGGGGAATCCAAGGATGAAAATGGAGTGGAGAATCCGATAAACTCGGATATAAAAAAATTCGCGGAATCTTTAAAATCAATTTCAAATCTTCCGATATTTTTTTCTCCCGAATTTATGACATCAATAGAAAGCGGTCGCTACGATGTGGAAGGCAAGAAAGATGATGCGCGCTCGGCGGCGCTGATATTGCAGAGGTATTTGGACAAGATTGGCAACAAATAAAATGGAAAACATAACTTACGAACAATTTAAAAAATTAGACATTCGTGTCGGCACGATAAAAAATATCGAGCCGGTGGAAGGCGCCGACAAGCTGTATAAGTGCATGGTGGATACCGGCGACAAAACCGATGACGGAGAAACCAGATTGCGCCAAATCGTTTCTGGTATTCGTGAATTTTATCCGGAATTCGAAAAACTCATCGGCAAGCAGGTTCTCTATATCGTAAATTTAGAACCGCGCACGATTCGCGGGGTCGAGTCACAGGGCATGCTTCTCGCGGTCGATGGCAAAGATAGCTCTCCTGTATTTCTGATTCCAGAGGTTGAAGTAGCCTCCGGTTCTAAAATAAGATAATGCATGTATTACTTCTCGATCCCCAAAGAATAATCGAAACCTTCGGACTCTTGGGCATTGGCCTCGCTGTGTTTGCCGAATGTGGGCTCTTTTTCGGAATTTTTCTACCCGGAGATTCTTTGCTTTTTACCGCTGGATTTTTAGCTTCGACTGGACTACTACCTATTTCTCCACTCATCATCGTGGTCATATTCGCTTCCATGGCCGGCAATATCTTGGGCTTTTCGATCGGCATGAAAGCGGGCGCTAGACTCGAAGGGCAGAGCTATCGCTTTGTGAAAAAAGAATATTTTGAAAAAACCAAAAAGTTTTTCGATCGACATGGGCGCATGTCCATCATCTTTGCGCGATTCATACCGATCGTGCGTACACTCATCCCGCCTTTGGCCGGCGTGGGGCGCATGACCTTTTCTTCATTCGTGATATCGAGCATTGTCGGTGGCGCGCTATGGGGTACATTACTACCCCTGCTCGGCTACACCCTTGGTCGCACAGTACCAAATATCGACCACTACATCCTCCCCATTGTCCTTTTCATAACTTTTATCTCACTCACCCCGACCCTGTACGGCCTAGCGCGTTTAGTTTTTAAAAATCGGGAATAAAAGTGGTATAATTGAGGCACAACCATATTATATTGCTACATGTCTTTTGCCGATAAAATAAATAAATTTTTTCCTACACCCAAAATACTTTCCATGTCGGGAATCGGTTTGGATATTTCCGATCGCTCCATAAAATACGCCGAGCTCGCTCGGGCAAATGGCATCTTGAAATTGAAACGCTATGGTGAGAAAAAAATTCCGGTTGGAGTGGTGGAAAAAGGCAAAATTGTAGATCCTCAAAAAATGACCGACATACTTTCTAGTTTGGCAAAAGAGTTGCGTCTGTCTTTTGCCAGAGTTTCCTTGCCAGAAGAGCAATTTTATTTATACAAAACCAGAATCCCGAAAGCTTCTGGTCCCGATGCTCGCGGTACGATAGAACTCGGACTAGAAGAGAATATTCCGATACCAGCCGCTGATACGGTCTTTGACTTCGATTTGCTCTGGGCTCCAGATGATGAATATGAAGTAGAAGTTTCCGCTGTGGCGCGAGAGATGATCGAGAGCTACCTGTCTACTTTCTATGGCGCAGGACTCACTCCCACATCGCTCGAGCTCGAAGCAGCAGCCTCTGCACGAGCGCTTATAGCGAAAGGGGATAAAAATTGCTACATGATAGTAGACTTTGGCGATACTCGCACTGGCATATCGATAGTGTCCTATGGAGTGGTAGTATTTACTTCCACTCTCGAGCTCGGCGGGTCCACTCTCACCCAAACCATATCCAAAGGATTGAATATTTCATATGAAGAAGCGGAAAAAATGAAACGCGAGCATGGTTTGTCTATGGAAGGCAAAGATCAAGAAGTTTTTTCCATGCTCATATCGAGCGTCGCAGCTATCAAAGACGAAATAAATTGCAACTTTATTTACTGGCATACACACAAGGATGAAAATGGCAAAGACCGTCCAAAAATTGAAAAAATTATTCTTTCAGGCGGCGATTCTAATTTAATCGGACTATCCGACTACCTTTCCGACGGTTTGCGTATAAAAGTCGAGCAAGCAAATGTCTGGATAAACATGGGCGACCCATCGCGATATGTGCCTGATATGAATAGGGCTGATAGTCTGGGGTATGCCACCGCGATCGGGCTTGCTTTGGCTGATTTCAAAAATGATGAGTAATTTTTATTTACTATGATAAATCTCTTACCAATAGAAGAAAAGAAAAACTTACGTCGCCAGTACAACAAGCGTTTGACTTTAGTTTGCATGACCATGTTCTTATTCTTGGCGATAGCCTCCATGATTGCTCTCTTGCCTTCGTATCTGCTCTCGATCGCCAAAGACAAAATAGAAACTTCTCGTGCTATGGCGCTTAAAAATAAAGGTGAACTGACTACAGACCCCACCACAGCCCTATTGGTTCTTGCTACAAATACCAAGCTCGACTCCTTAAGCATGAATGGCACTTCGCCCACTCTCGCTTTTGATTCAATAATAGACAAAAAAATGCCGACTATAAAACTGACCGACTTTTCTTATCAAAAAAAAGACAAAAATAAAAAGGGCACCGCTCTCGCCACTATTTCTATATCAGGTACCGCATCTTCTCGCGACAGCCTGCTTTCTTTTAAAAAATCACTCGAGGGCGACACGCATTTTTCTGGCATAAATTTACCTGTGTCAGATTTGGTAAAAAATTCTAATATTCCCTTTACGTTTACTTTTGATTATTCAGACACAAAACAAACAATAAAAAAATGAATAATAAAATAAATCAAAAAATAATAATTTCCGGAATACTATCGCTCCTTGCCCTTGGAAGTCTTTCGTATTTATTTATTTTAATAAGAAATAAAAACGCACATGCTGGAGCTATAGCAAATGACATCGCTACAGCTGGGACCAGGGCTGCTGATACTGCTAAATTAAAACGTGCGCTTGAGGACAGTGCGAACGCGCGCGCTGATATAGATTTGTACTTTGTCGATCAAAATGGCGTAGCCGATTTTCTGACTTCTCTGGAGGCTTTTGGGCCACAATCTGGGGCAAAAATTTCCATTTCCAATGCTGATATAAACGATAAGAGCATATCCGACCAAACCGACAAAAGCCCAAAGACTCTAAAGATTTCCATGTCTGCCACTGGAACTTTCTCCCAAATTTATCGTTTAGAAAAACTAATAGAAAATGCTCCATATGATCTAGATATCTTGCGTTCGCATATGGTGCGCTCGGACACGCTTGATTCGAAGGGCAATACTCAAACTAGTTGGAATTTGAGCTTAGACTTGGAGCTTAAATCGTTTAAAGCCAGTTAATATATTCCTGTATGAAAATAAATTTTTTAAAAAAGAAAATTAGTACAAAATTTGTAAAGAACGACTTTGCCCGCAATGCATCAGCTGATTGGGTGCGCGTGCTCTTTATTTTTTCGATTGCCTTCACCCTTATTTTTTCTGCCAGCATGTACCTCCTCTATTTGGTAAATAGCGAGGATTTGTATAATTCGAGTGCCGGACCCACTATTCTTCCAGTAAAATTAGAAGCTGAAAAGCTCGAAAAAATATCTAAAATTATTTCTGATCGCAAGGCCGAGGAGGCCAGAATAATAGATACAAAGCCGACGGTACTAGACCCGAGCCTGTAAAGCTGATATATTCTATGTGCCTCGGTATTAGTGGAATCCCTGCCTTCGTAGTTCAATGGATAGAACAGAGCTCTTCTAAGGCTTTGATGTAGGTTCGATTCCTACCGAAGGCACAGGTTGAAATAAACAGGCAAGGCCTGTTAAAAAAATTAAAAAAATGCGCGGTTAGCTCAGTTGGTAGAGCAATCCGTTTACACCGGAAAGGTCGCAGGTTCGAGTCCTGCACCGCGCACTCTATGGAACCCACAGAAAAAAATATATCTATAAAATACCCTGGTGAAGGAGTTTTAGACAACTTGGAAAAACAAGTAGATTTGGCAAAAAGACTGAAAGAAGTATACGACCACAGGCCTGATCCAACGAATTTTGTTGGTGCTATGCGGGGCACAAAAGCGGAACAAGAATACACACAAGAAAAAATAAATGAAGATATCGAGTATGTAAAAAACAGAAAGAATCTAATCGACAAACAAAACAATGAAAGAGGCAATATTTCTATAATTGAAGGAGGATTTGCCTTGAGCGAGATGATGCAAGCCATGATCATAGACCGTATAAACAATGGCATGTTCCCAAAATTCAAAGCGGTGATGACTTCGGAAAGAGACGACTTGCGCGTGGGCATCGACGCGGTCCTCAAAAGAGATGAAGGCAAGTATTTAGGCGCAGCTTTCGATTTTACTGTGGCCTCAAATGTAAATATTATTGGAAATAAATTGGAAAAAGAATGGGAAGACCATGTGGTTCGGCACGAAATACCAGTGGTAAAATATTTTGAAGATCCCGATACTGGAGAAAGAAAAAGCTTGATGACGCCGAGATTTATAATCGGCGGATCAAAAAGGGAGATCGAACTTTTTGCTTCTATGTATCTCGAGGGCAAGGAAGAAGAATTGAACAATCATCCATTCAAGTATCTGATGATCAAACAGATCGATGAACAGCTTAAATCAGCACTAAAATTTTTCGAAGAACAAAAAGACGACAAATCGTATGATTTTATAAAAAACCAGTACAAGAAAATCCAAATATTTATCGAAGAATTAAAAGAAGAGGTTTCTTATTCCAACTTTGCAAACACAAAAGAATTTTATGATTACAAGAAAAGTAGCGTGGCCTACAATACTATGAGAGAATTTTATGAAAGGAAAATCCAATAATTCTCTAAAAGTTCTTTTTGAAGACAAAGATGTGTTGGTGATCGATAAACCCTCGGGTTTGATGGTGCACGGTGATGGTAGAAGCAAGGAGAAAACCTTGGCCGATATTTTAGTGCGTGACTATCCAAAGATGAAAAACGTGGGTGAGCCGTGGAAGGGTGAGAAAGAAAAACAAATTCTACGCCCCGGCATCGTGCATCGTTTAGACAAAGAAACTTCTGGCGTTTTAATAATTGCTAAAAATCAAAAATCTTTTGAATTTTTAAAAACCCAATTTGCGGGTAGGAATGTGAAAAAAATATACCGCGCGGTTATCTCTGGATTTATGCGCGAAGATCGGGGCACTATTTCAGCGCCAATCGGTCGGTCCAAGGGCGATTTCCGCAAACGCATCGTGGGCGGTAGGGGAGAGTTGCGCGAAGCAGTCACCATGTGGCGGGTGCTCAAGCGTTTTACCAAAGGCGCTAAAAAGTATTCATATCTGGAAATTTTCCCTAAAACTGGGCGTACCCATCAAATCCGCGTTCATATGAAATACACCGGCCATCCGGTAGTAGGAGACGATCTGTATGGCTCCCTAAAAGAATCTAAGGGTTTTGACCGCCTTATGCTTCATGCTCTTTCGCTCGAGCTCGCTTTGCCCTCTGGTAAAAAATTGAAGATAGAATCGCTGTTGCCTCTAGAATTCAAAGAGCTCGACGGCGTAAGGCCGGTTGCAAAAAAATGATTGTCATGCTAAAGTCTAGACCACTATATGAATAAAGTATCCATAAAACTTACCCCTGTAGACATGGAATCCCGCGAGGCTCTGGCTTTTCGCTCGGGCGACACCATCCGTGTTTGGTCCAAAATCCAGGAAAAAGGCAAAACTCGCCTCCAGGCTTTTGAAGGCATCGTCCTCTCTCGCAAGCACGGCAAGAAATCTACCGATGCCATGTTTACCGTGCGCAAGGTTTCCGACGGTATCGGCGTGGAGCGTATTTTCCCGCTCTATTCTCCGTCTGTAGACAAAATCGAGCTCGTGAAAAAGGCTAAAGCCAAGCGCGCGAAGCTCTACTACATCCGCGACAAAGCCGCTCGCGATATCCGCCGCAAGATGAAAAGCGTGATGATCGAAAACGAAACTCTCAAGAAAAAGAAAACCGAAAAGACTGAAGAATAAAAAAATCGCCCCGTATACTCGGGGTGATTTTTTTCCGATTGAATTAAATTGAAATATAAGTATAATCGGTAAGCGCTCGCATTATGCTCGGGTGATGTAATTGGTAACCATGTACGCTTGAGGTGCGTATGCCGTAAGGCGTGGGAGTTCAAGTCTCCCCCCGAGCACAGAGCAAAAATTCTAAATGATAAATAAAGACTTAGTTATATTTGATGAGTGGGTAGACCCAGAAGGAAAAAAGTGGAGTTTTGAATATCATAATTCAGACGATTTTTTAGGTCTGCCTTATGACCGTTGCAAGCAATGTTATGGAGTTTGTTTCTATAATGAAAAAATGGTCATAGGTTATGGAGGGAACAAAAAAAGCTGGGGACTCATCGGTGGAACGATAGAAAAAGGCGAAACTTTTATTGAAACGCTTACTAGGGAAGTAGAAGAAGAGTCCAACATGCGAGTGATTTCTGCTATGCCTATAGGGTATCAAAAAGTTCCCAATGCATACGGGGAAGGAGATTTCTACCAGTTGCGATTTATGGCTGTAGTAGAACCAATTGGCGAATTTGTTTCTGACCCAGCTGGAGGAATTACAGAAATAAAACTGATAGACCCAAAAGAGTATAAAAGTTATTTTGATTGGGGTACTATTGGAGACGAGATAATTCGGAGAGCAAATGAGTTATACTTACAGAGTAAAATAAATTTATGAAACTCAACGAACTAACCGAAGAGGAAAAAAGAGTGATTTTGGGCAAAGGCACCGAAGCGCCTTTTTCGGGTGAGTATGTAAACAATAAAGCTCTCGGTGTGTATGTGTGTCGGCAGTGTGGTGCGTCATTGTATAATTCTAAAGATAAATTTGAAAGCACTTGCGGCTGGCCGAGCTTTGACGATGAGATAGAGGGTGCGATTAAAAAAAGTTTGGATGCAGACGGCGAGCGCACCGAGATCACTTGCGCGAATTGCGGAGCGCACTTGGGTCATCTTTTTGTCGGTGAGGGGATGACCGAGAAAAATTTGCGCCACTGTGTAAACTCTATATCAATGAAATTTATAAATGGCAAGTAAAACTATAGAAAAATGAACCAATACACTCCATTTACAGATGTCTTCCTCATGTTTATCGCTTTCTCGGGATTTTTGGTCGCCTTTTTTATTTTTCAAGAAAAGAAATTGAAGCGCCCACTCGTATGTCCGCTCAAAGCAAACTGCGAGCTGGTCATCCACAGCGACTACTCTCATTTTTTCGGCATACCGGTGGAAGTACTCGGTATGATTTATTATGCCTTGACCGCGCTTTTGCACGCAGGGCTGATACTCTATCCGCTCTCTTTTCCAGCTGAATTCATATCTTTCACGGTCGCTATCTCTCTCGTGTCTTTTCTATTTTCTTTGTATCTAGTTTATATTCAAATTTTTGTTATCCGCCAATGGTGCTCGTGGTGCATGTGCTCAGCGCTTTTTTCTATAATCATTTTTATCACTACAATTATTAATCCAGAATTTTATATAAAAATCTGGGGGCTGTAGGATCAAATTTTGAAATAAAAAACCCCGAAAACTTAAAGTTTTCGGGGGAGATAGTTTTTTAATCTATCCAGTTTTCTTCATGTTCATGCCCGTGTATGTGCTTTGGGCCATGCGAATGTTTGTGTCCGGAATGGTCGTGCTTTCCGTCTGCTACGAATTCGATTCCCGCTTGCGCCATCTTGAAGCAGAAAAATAACGAAAGCATCGAGTCTAGTCTTTGGATCGGTTCGTTTTCTGGCCAGAGGAGAAAAAATATTCCTCCCAAAATGAGCGGGATCTGGAACATTGCATCCCACCAATTGTGCGCCATGAGTGAAGCTTTCAGATCTTCCTCCTCTATCGGTAAATTTTTTGACACTAAGATAGAGTTTTGCCAAAGATTTAGAAGGAGAGTGGCCACAGCAGAGAGAATTACGAATCCACCAGAAATTCTTTCCGGGTGATATATTCGCACTACAGCTTCGATGCCGAGAGCGACTGCGACACAAAGTATGATTACTCCGTTTATCCTGGCGCCGGTATTTTTACCATGATTTACAGCAAAAAATGCAATAGCGTATATCCCGATATCCGCGGCAGCATGACCCGCGTCGGAAACCAGAGAAATACTGTTTGATAGATATCCCAAAAGCAAATCTGTGCCGATCACAATCAAAGCTACAAGTCCAGCTTGTAGGTAAACGAGTTTGTGCTTTTTTAATAATTTCAATTTACACCTCCAATTTTTTAGTTAAAAAATAATCTAGTAGAATTATAATCTATTTTTTGCTCTCTGTCAAATCGCTAGATTTTACTGCACTAAAATGCTATAAATATCCGGCATCAAGTTATATTTGGTTCTCGCATGGAGGCATTGGTGTAGCGGTAACACACGAGCTTGTGGAGCTCTTATCGAGGGTTCAACTCCCTCATGCCTCCCCACAAAAAAATCCCTTACGGGATTTTTTTGCTACAATATACTCATGTCATACAACATCCACCCCATAATAGTACATTTTCCTATCGCATTGCTTTTCTTGTATTCATTTATAAAAATAATTCCGTTTCAGAAGTGGATGCCGAATTTTGGCTGGGCGAGTGTGGAGTGGGCACTGCTTTTCTTTGGTGTGCTTGGCGCGTTTGCGGCGTATTCTACTGGCGACACCGTGAGCGAGATGGTCATGCCACCCCAGCGCCTGCTTGAAGCGCATCAGAGCTTTGCTTTCGCCTCGGTCGCCATCTACAGCCTGATTCTTTTAGGGGAAGCCCTTTCTATAATTAGAAACAAATATGAAAATAAAATAAACTCTATACAGATAAAAAATACATTACTAAGAATAGAAAATATTTTGCGCCATAAAATATTTTCTAAAGTTTTGGCTTTGATTGGCCTCGTATCGATCACCCTCACCGGTATGCTGGGCGGGGTGATGGTATATGGCACCACTGCCGATCCGATGGCGAGTATCGTCCTGAAACTTTTGAATATCCAGATATGATTTAGAGTGGTATAATATTTAGGATTACAAGTAATAAAAATTTTTATGATAAATAAACAAAAGTTCGCGCTTACGTTTGGTGTATTTGCGGCGGTCATGCACGCTATATGGGCTTTGGTGGTAGGCCTGGGGCTCGGCCAGTCGTTTATGGACTTCGTTTACCAAATGCATTTCATGCAAAATCCGTACAGCGTCTCGGCGTTTTCTTTCACTCGCGCAGTCGGGCTCGTCGCGCTTGCTTTCTTTGTGGCCTATGTCGTGAGCTCAATATTCGCAACCATCTGGAATAGGTTTCATAAATAAAAGCGTTCTATGCTCAAAGAATTTATCGCGTTTCTCAAGGAATACAAGATCGTGTCGCTCGCCATCGCCTTCGTCATGGGCGCGGCGGCGACCAACATGGTAAATTCGCTCGTCAAAGATGTTTTCATGCCGGCGATCACGCCGCTCTTCGGCTCCGATTCGTGGCGCACAGCGACGTTCTCCATGGGCCCTGTGCATATCGCCTGCGGCTCTTTCCTCGCCGAGCTCCTGAATTTCCTCATCCTCGCTCTCATCGTCTTCCTGATCG
>CALRBJ010000016.1 GCA_943354205.1 Candidatus Nomurabacteria bacterium | reverse complement strand
CGTGTCCGAGGCGCGCATCATTGGTCGTCAGGGTTTAATTCAAAATACATTCGAACTTCGTTCAATACACACCGCCATGCAAAATATGAAAATTCTATTAGTAGATAATCACACAAAAAATCTTACAGAAACTAAAAGACTCCTTGAGGGGTTTGATTTTTCTGTATGCGAAAAAGCGGAGTTTTCTATACCTATGGCAGACCCATTTGATTTAATAATTTTTTCTGGCGGATCTAGTGTGCGCTCTGTAAAAAATCATAGTGAAGAGTATTCGAAAGAAATAGATTTTGTTAAACAAACTGATAAAAAAATTATCGGGATTTTTTTGGGTTGTGAAATAGTGGCCACAGCTTTTGGTTGTAGTTTAAAAGAATTACCAATCAAAGAAAAAGGAATCCTGGCTATTAAATTTAGAGGCCAAGAAAGCCTAATTTATGAAGCGCATAAATTTATAATTGAAAAAATAACTGATGACATAGAAATTATAGCAACCTCAAACCATGGGATTGAGGCGATAAAACATAGAACAAAACCTATTTACGGATTACAATTCCACCCAGAAATGTTTGTTGATAAACTGGTGGGGGACGATATTTTTATTAAAATTATCGAAAATATCTAATGCCTCTATTTACCACATACAAAAAACTAGGTGAGACTCCTCTTTTGGCACTCGAACAAGTGCGATCAGAAAATAAAATCAGTGCGGAAGTGCCGATGACCTATGCTGGCCGTTTGGACCCAGCCGCGGAAGGACTTTTGATTATTCTCTCGAGCGAGGATGTGCACAAAAAAGATGAGTATAAAAATCTACCGAAAGTGTACGAGGTGGATTTGGTTTTTGGTTTGAGCACTGATACGGCTGATTTATTAGGAATTTTAAGCGAAGCGAGTGACAAAACTTTTGCGCCCGAGGGTCCCACTTTGTCCCCAACGCGCCCAAAGAAGGGCGCAGGGTCAAAAGTTTTGTCACTCGCGAAGCTCGTCGGTACACGCGAGCAAAAATTTCATTCTTTTTCTTCCAAACCAGTAAACGGCGTTGCGCTGTGGGAACACACGCGAGAGAAAAATAATATTGAAATCCCTTCACATACCATCACCATTGAAAAAATAGATGTACTAAAAGAAGAAACAGTTTCTTTTGGTGAAATATTTGAGAGAGTGAAATTTATTTTGAGTGAAGTAGGGGGCGATTTCCGACAAAGTGAAATCTTTGAATCTTGGCAGAAACAATTTGAAAAAATAAGAGATTTAGAATTCCAAAAAGTAACCGTAGAAGTGCATTGCTCCTCGGGCACATATATGCGCGTGTTGGCAGAAGAAATTGGGGCAGAACTTGGAGTGCCGGTGCTGGCGAGTAGGATTTTAAGAAAGAGTATTGGAGAAATTAAGATTTTAAGTTAATGTATTTAAATCGCGCGGTTAGCTCAGTTGGTAGAGCGACCCCTTGACGTGGGGTAGGTCACAGGTTCGATTCCTGTATCGCGCACTTTTTTCCCAAATAAAAACCTCCGTTTGAAAACGGAGGGTGATTGAAAAAATCACAGAGTAGAAACTTTGACTGGAGGATTGATGAAGTTTTTTACCATAGTCTCAACTTCAAACTGCGCCACATCTAAAAGTTTGTTCATCACAGAATTATCAAAGTATTTTTTAAACGTTCTTTCTTCTTCAGCTCTTTTCAATCTTTCTTTAATTTTTTCTTCCGGCACATTTTGCATGTCAGGCCTTTTGCGCAAGCGTTCTTCCAAAATCTCCACCGATGGAACATCGATAAAAATAGAAATGGTGTTTGAAGGATACAAGTCTTGAACTCGCATTGCCCCTTTAACATCAACATCCAAAACCGGAAAATGGTTGGAACCAAAAATGCGCTTGAATTCAGCTTTGAGTGTGCCATAAAAACTACCCGGATACACTTCTTCAAATTCCACAAATTCATCGTTTTCAATCTTGGTTTTAAATTGAGCTTCATTCATAAACCAATAATCCTTTCCATGAATTTCTCCATCGCGAGGTGAACGACTGGCAGCAGAAACTGAAAACTCTGCATCTTTAACCCTCTTAAGCAAGTGCTTTACAATACTTGTTTTTCCAGCGCCTGAAGGCGCTGTGATAAGGACGATTGTGTCCACTGCGCCTAAGTGCAGTAGTGATTGTTTTTTGTATTCCATGTTTTTAAATAGCTTTGTTTTGCTGAAAATACCCTACCATATTAAAAAACAATAGTCAAAAGTTTATTTTTTTGCTAGGATAGCACAATGCGAATACTAGCTATTGAAACTTCGTGTGACGAAACCGCCATCTCGGTGGTAGAAGCCACAGGCGGGCTCAAAAATCCAAAATTTAAAATCCTCGGCAACACCGTGGCCTCGCAGGTAGAACTGCATGCAGAGTACGGGGGCGTCTTCCCTGCCATGGCCAAACGCGAGCATATAAAAAATTTGCCGATAGTTTTGGCTAAAACTTTAAAGAAAGCAGGGATACGCACCCCCTCTGGCTCCCCCTTATCAACAGGGAGAAAAAATGCAAAGAAAATAGATCTCATTTCCGTCACCTCCGGGCCCGGGCTCGAACCAGCGCTTTGGACTGGCATAGTTTTTGCCAAAGAACTGGCCGAGAAATGGAATGTGCCACTCGTGCCGGTAAACCACATGGAAGGTCATATTTTTTCAGTATTTGGAAAAGGCAAAGGTACATTTACTATTCCAAAAATAAAATTCCCGGCGCTCTCACTCCTCGTTTCCGGCGGGCATACCGAGCTCGTGCTGGTAAAGGATTGGATGAAATATAAAATGTTGGGCTCCACACGCGACGACGCGGCCGGCGAAGCCTTTGATAAAGTGGCTCGCATGCTCGATCTAAAATATCCCGGCGGGCCGGAAATTTCACGACTGGCAGCACTTTCACGAAGCGAGCGAGGAAGTATGCCCGATCGACGCTCTGCGCAGGCTGGCGAGCCGAGCAAAGCAAATTTTCAGCAGAAAATTATGCGTGCCGAGAGAGGGCATCTTCCGAGCGAGCTCGTGACGCTTCCTCGCCCGATGATTTATACAAAAGATTACGATTTTTCTTTTTCTGGACTGAAAACCGCCGTGCTTTATTTCATCCGCGACAATGGCAAGCCAAATGAAAAGATGAAAATGGAAATCGCGCGCGAATTTGAAGACGCAGTAGTAGAAGTATTGGTCGCCAAAACCCTGCGGGCCGCAGCGCAATATAAAGTACAAAATATAATCGTTGGCGGAGGCGTTTCGGCAAACAAAAGATTAAAAGAAATTTTAGAACAAAAAGCCAAAGAATCGAAAATACCTATCTACTTCCCCGCCCGCGAACTCTCGACCGACAATTCTCTGATGATAGCCATCGCCGGATACCTCCGCTCATTTGGGAAAATAAAAAACCCCAAGCTGATAAAAGCGAGGGGGAATTTGGGATTGTAAAATTCTAAAATCTTTTTTTATTTGCGTCGTATCCACCATAAGGAGCACTACCCATATCCTTTGGTAAATACACAGAGTATTTTTCTTTCTTTTTACTTTTCAACAATCTGCGAGGTTTGAATTTTTTATTCGACCTCCTGCTACTAGTTTTACCCATAGGAACAAATTTTATGTTGAATACTTTATCATATGGTTTCAGTAAGTCAAACTTTTTTTAAAGCCCTGAAAATGCTATATTTTCCCTATGGAAAATCCTAAGAATATTGCTGAAAAGCTCTTGAAGCCCTACGACCCGACGGAAACCGAAAGCCGTATTTACAAGCTCTGGGAAGAGAGCGGCCCGACTATGCAGCCGGGCGGGTTTTTTAATCCCGACAATCTACCTGGCAACAGAGAAAAAGCATTTACTATAGTCATGCCTCCGCCGAATGTGACCGGAATATTACACATGGGCCATGCTTTGGCGACCACGCTACAAGACACGATGGTTCGCTACAAGCGTATGCAAGGTTTTAAAACACTATACATACCGGGCACTGATCATGCGGCTATCGCTACCCAATCAAAAGTAGAAAAAGAAATAAAGAAAAATGAAAACTTGTCGCGCCACGATTTGGGCCGAGAAGAAATGTTGAAACGCATTGAAGCATTTGCTAAACAATCGCACGACACTATTATTTCTCAAATAAAAACGCTTGGGGCTTCGTGTGACTGGAGTCGAGAAGCTTTTACACTCGATGAAAAAAGAAATTTGGCCGTAAATACCGTATTTAAAAAAATGTATGATGATGGCCTCATTTATCGCGGCAATCGAATCGTAAACTGGGACCCAAAAGGCCAGACCACTATCGCTGACGACGAAATAGTGTATGAAGAGCGCAAAGCAAAACTCTATACTTTTAAATATTCCAAAGACTTCCCTATTTCAATTTCTACTACTCGCCCGGAAACAAAAGTTGGCGACAGTGCCGTAGCTGTGCACCCGGATGATACCCGCTACACCGAATTCGTCGGCAAAGAATACAATATAGAATTTTGCGGGGTGCCTATCCATATAAAAATAATCGCCGATGAAGAAGTTGAAAAAGATTTTGGAACGGGCGCACTCGGTGTAACCCCAGCGCATAGCCAAATCGACTGGGAGATAGCCGACCGGCACGATTTGCCTCGCATACAGGTTATAAATGAATACGCGAAGATGATGGCTGGTGGAGAAAACTTACTCGGCAAGAAAACAACGGAAGCACGAGAAGTAATTGTGGAATGGCTGAAATCGGAAGGACTTTTGGAAAAAGAGGAAGAAGTAAATCAAAACATCGGTACTGCAGAGCGCACTGGCGGAATAATAGAACCCCTGCCAAAACTACAGTGGTTTGTAAACGTAAACAAAGAAATCCCAGGCCGTGGAAAAACATTGAAAGAAATCATGCGGGAACCGCTTGAATCCGGAAAAATAAAAATAATTCCGGAATACTTTAATAAAACTTATTTCCATTGGATAGAAAATTTGCGCGACTGGTGTATCAGCCGACAAATTTGGTATGGACACCGAGTACCAGTTTGGTATAAAGGTGAAGAAATATTTGTAGGCGACAAAGCACCGAGTAGTGAGTGGGTACAAGACGAAGACACCCTAGACACTTGGTTTTCATCCGGCATGTGGACTTTTTCTACGCTCGGTTGGCCAGAACAAACCAAAGACTTGGCTACCTACCACCCAACTGACGTGCTTGAAACCGGATACGAAATACTATTTGCGTGGGTAGCTCGTATGGTGCTCATGACTGGTTATAATTTAGATTCTATACCATTCCACACAGTATATTTGCACGGGACAGTGCGCGACGACAAAGGCAAGAAGATGAGTAAGTCAGCAGGTAATGGTATTGACCCAACCGATATGGCACACAAATTTGGAATAGATGCTACACGCATGTCGCTCTTAGTTGGCAACACACCTGGTACCGATGTTGCTGTTTCTGAAAATAAAATAAAAGGCTACAAAAATTTCGCAAATAAAATTTGGAATATCACCAGATTTATTTTGGAGAACTTAGCGGTTGAACCGCTTGATTCCAAACTTAGCGGCCCAACCGCTAAGTCGGAAGATTTAATAAACGAATTCAAAAAAGTTACCGCTGACATCACGAGTGATATGGAAAATTACCGTTTTCATTTGGCCTCTGAAAAAATATATCACTACATCTGGCACCGATTTGCCGACGAAATCATCGAGCAATCCAAAACAGATGCGGAAATAAAACCGGCCCTCTTGCCTATATGGACCGACTGTATAAAAATCCTTCATCCATTCATGCCACACGTCACTGAAGAGATTTGGTCAATAATGCCAGGAACAGATAAATTGCTTATAATAGAGGCATGGCCCCAGATTTAAGCCAAATAGATCCGATCATAGTAGGTCTCGCTATTCTAGCCGGACTCGTCCCTGCCCTATTGTGGCTTATATTTTGGCTCCGCGAAGACAGGATAAACCCTGAACCCCGCGGGCTTATATTCCTGACATTCCTAGTAGGTATGGGCTCAGTCATCGCCGTCATACCACTTGAAAAGCTCGCCACACACTTTTGGACCGATGAGCACACACTGACCATAGTCTGGGCCGGCACCGAAGAGATCATAAAGCTAATCGCGGTCGCCCTCGTGGCCTTGGGATCAAAAGAAGTGAACGAGCCGATAGACTATGTGATTTATTTTATTACCGTAGGCCTCGGGTTTGCCGCTCTAGAAAATGGACTCTTTCTAATAAAACCGGTTTCAACTGGAGCGCTTTCTATCAGTCTTTTGACTGGGCATTTGCGATTTCTCGGAGCCACACTCCTGCATGCCACCTCGTGCGGACTGATCGGCACGGCCATGGGCTTGGCATTCAATAAAAATTGGTTTGGTAGAAAAATATATTTTTTGTTTGGGCTTGCCGGGGCTATTACCTTGCACAGTGTTTTCAACTTGTTTATAATGAATAACACAGGTCAGAATTTTTTTAAAGTTTTTTCATTTCTTTGGGTGGTAGTGGTCATAAGCATTCTCCTTTTTGAAAAATTGCGTCGTATGTCTATGGCCATACACCCAGAGCTCGAAGCCAAGGTTTATAATAATCCGTATAAAATTAATAATTAATAAAAATATATGTTTGGAAAGAAAAAAAGATCATTTTTTGAAAGACTCACCGGCAGTGTCCGCCTCGACGACGAGGATTTTGAAATAGAAGAGCCAAAACCCGGAAGCATAAAAAATATTCCAGTTAAAAATGGCGATAAAAAAGGCAAAGAAGTGCAGAATTGGATGGAAGAGGAAGAAAGCGTCGGCGAACTGACTGTCGACGTGTACCAAACCCCGACCGAAATCGTGCTTCAAACCATGGTGGCCGGCGTGCGCCCCGATGATTTGCAAGTAAACATCACTCGCGATATGGTCACCATCAAGGGCAAGCGCGAAGAAAACCGCACCATCTCGGAAGACAATTATTTCGTAAAAGAGCTCTACTGGGGTGCATTTTCCCGCACCATCCTCCTGCCCCAAGAAGTAGAACCAGAAGAAGCCGAAGCGATTGAAAAGCACGGTCTCCTCATCATCAAGCTCCCAAAGATAGACAAAGAAAAGAAAACAAATTTGAGAGTGAAGTCTCTATAAAAACTAAAAAATCCCTACAGGGATTTTTTAGTTTTGGTGTGTCTTTACGACTCCGCTAGAACTTATTTTATCAAAAATTGCTGACAATATCCACAAGCGTTCCCCGCGCGCTTGCGCGCCTCTGTGCGAAGCACAGAGCTTCTGCTTTAGCAGAAGTGCGGGGAAACGCTAAATACATAATGGACGAGATTTTGCGAAAGCAATTTTCTGGGGAAAGGATTTCGCAAAATCTCGGCTAATTCTTTTTGAAATGTTTTGGATTTGGATTCCGCCCGCAGAAAGGGGTCTGGGGAATGAATGCGGGCGGAAACTTTTTTGATTTTGGCGGGGCGTGCATTAAGAATTCAAAATACATATATTGATATTTTGGCAAAGCCAAAATACGAAGTTAGTTTGTGTTTGCCCCACCCACCCGTGCGCACACAAATTTGCTCCCTTATAAAAAAGAAAAAGAGGAATTTCAAAATTGAAATTCCTCTTTAAAAAGTTTTCCGGTAATAATTACTAAGGAATAAGAATATTGGCGGCTGCTAAATGAGAGCTGCCATTTAATTCATACCTTACTATCCATAAATAATCATGAATATTAACATTCCAACCTTCAGTTTCTTCTTCAACATAAGTATTGTCAGAATTATGGTCATAAGACCTAACATCGGCTGCCTGTTCGTAATCTTTGGAAGTGTACTTGCCATTCATCCGTTCTTTGACATAACCATCAATAATATTTTTTGTTGTCATAAGATCGTTGTACTCGTTCTGTAGCTTTTTGTCTTTTTTGACAACTTCTACAGATGTACAAGTGCGATAATCTTCGCTGGATTTATTACCAATGACCCATTCATAATTATGGATTTCAGTTGAATCTATCTGACCATCATTCTCATGATCAAAAAAGATTTTTTTGGTTTGAGTACTTCCATAAGTATAATCTTCAAGTATTACTATCCTTGAAACTTTATACCCAAAAATTGAATCCCTAACTGTCAGTGTGTATCCTTTTACGGTATTTTCATAAATACACTCTGCAATGTTGGGTTTAACCTTTACTCCGTGGTTGTAATTAGTACCACGCATACCTTTACTGTAAACAATGGAAGTATCAGCACTGGTAATTTGAGATAATTTTTGGTCAGAAGAATCTGAACAACTTGTGAATGTAAGAGCCACTAAGGCTGTTGCGAATGTTAAAATTATTTTTTTCATATGTATCGATTTTTAATTGTTTGAAATTTGGTTATTTTCCCAAAGAATTTTTTCCGTAGAAAAATAACCAAATTTCTCCCAAAATCGATATTTAAAAGAACTTGAAGTAGTGTAGCACGAAAACCTTGACAAGTCAAGTCTTTTCTGCTATACTGTGCGTAGTTCTTTTAAATAGTTTGATTTTTAAGGGTTATTTTGAAAGTTATCAGAAACGCTAATTTTTTGGCTTGTCCGATAACTTTCAAAATTCACAAACAATTAAAATCAAACAAAATATGACAAAATTAATTATTACCTTCGCAGTAACAATGTTCTTTCTTGCTTCTTGCAACACTGAACCAAAAGAGACCGTTAAAATGGTTTCCGCACCAAAAGAAAAGAGTGCAAAAGAGAAACAGCAAGAAATTGCAAAATTTGATGCTGAACTCGAAAAAAGCACTCTGGAATTGCAAAAACAGCAAGCTGAAGAAGACAAGAAACATTACTTTAGTTTTACTCCTAAAAAATTGAAATTGGATTACAAGGAAGATAAGAAAAATGATTCTTCTATGAACTATTACGATGGTGATAACAGTTTTTACGATAATAATGATTATGTTTTCGTAGCAAACATTTTTTCTGGCATGATTGAATTTATTGATTCATCTAATGCTCCAGAAAATTTTCACAATTCTATTTGTGTTCATGGAACAAGTTTTTTAAGACCTGCCAATAAAATTTCTAAGGAAAATTTTGATCGAATCGTGGTCAAAGGAGGGTTATTGAAAGAAGATAGTTACACAAAAGCCAAAGAGATTTATAACTTTATAGTTAACAATCCATCAAAACTTTTGATTTCTTATTTTAAAAGCAATGACCTTGGCTCCGGTTGGCATACACGAGTTTCGGTAAAGAAAACAGGTAAAGTTCTTTGGGAAGAGTAAAAAAACAAATTTATTTTAAAGACCTAATCAGAAATGATTAGGTCTTTTTTCTTTGCACGCCCCGCCAAAATCAAAAAAGTTTCCGCCCGCATTCATTCCCCAGACCCCTTTCTGCGGGCGGAATCCAAATCCAAAACATTTCAAAAAGAATTAGCCGAGATTTTGCGAAATCCTTTCCCCAGAAAATTGCTTTCGCAAAATCTCGTCCATTATGTATTTAGCGTTTCCCCGCACTTCTGCTAAAGCAGAAGCTCTGTGCTTCGCACAGAGGCGCGCAAGCGCGCGGGGAACGCTTGTGGATATTGTCAGCAATTTTTGATAAAATAAGTTCTAGCGGAGTCGTAAAGACACACCAAGATGGAACTTAACGGTTCCGAAGACGAATTCAAGCGGACGGCGCAAAGCGCCGACCAAGGATTTTTTGGCGGGATTGCAAGGGAATTCAGAATTTCTGGCGCGCTTGCGCGCACTAATTTGTTTTGGAGGAGGAGGTTCGATATCCAATGCAATTTTTGCATCCTTTACAAAAAGAATTTGTGCTACAATAAAAAATAATATGGAACAAAAATTCTTTTTGTATGCTCGCAAATCCACTGATGTCGAGGACAAGCAGGTTTTGAGTATTGAGGCACAGCTTCAAGAATTGCGAGACTATGCCAAGCGAGAGAATCTGAACATCGCCCAAGAGTTTATAGAAAAACAATCTGCCAAAATTCCTGGTCGTCCGATTTTCAACGAAATGATGAGGTGTATCGAAAAGGGCGAAGCAGATTCTATTCTCTCTTGGCATCCGGATCGTCTCGCAAGAAATAGTATTGACGGTGGAAAGATAATCTATCTCCTCGACACAGGGAAACTTGCGAGCCTTAAATTTCCAACTTTTTGGTGTGATTCCACTTCGCAAGGAAAGTTCATGTTAAACATGGCTTTCGGGCAAAGTAAATACTACGTGGATTCTCTTTCCGAAAATACCAAAAGAGGTTTGCGTCAAAAGGTCAGGCGCGGAGAATATCCAGGATTATCTCCTGTGGGATATATCAACGACTCGCGCACAAAAACTATTGTCATAGACAAAAAATCCGCGCCTATCATCCGCAAAGCGTTTGAAATGTATGCAGAAGGTAATCAAACGCTCGATACTGTCGGTATGTTTTTGGCGCAAAACCAACTTTTGACAAAACATGGAAAGAAAATCCACAGAACCAGAGCAACTTTCATTCTTTCCAACCCTTTTTATTACGGACACTTCAGATATTCCGGCGAAGTGTACGAAGGAAAATTCGAGCCAATCGTGTCAAAGAAACTTTTTGATAAAGTCCAAGAAGTGATGAAACAGAGAGGTCGTCCAAGACATAAAATGAAAAACGAACCTCAAGCATATTGTGGTTTAATTTCATGTGCCACTTGCGGAATGATGATCACTGGCGAATACAAGGTGAAGACCCAGATAAACGGTACACAACATTTTTATACTTATTACCACTGCTCCAAGAAAAGACGAGATATGAAATGTCCTGAACCTTGTATTCGCCAGGAAGCCTTGGACGAACAAATCTCATCACTTCTTCAAAAAGTTTCTATGCCACAAGATTGGGCGGAATATTTTAACGGTCGTCTGGAAGACGACAGAAAGGAATCCACCCAATCTGTTTCTGCTTTTGTTGAGAAAAATCAAAAAACCATTTCCGAGATGACAGTGAAGCTTCAACGACTTTTAGATGGGTATCTGGAACAAGATATAGAAAAAGAAGTTTATCGTACTGAAAAAGCAAAACTTCTTTCCGAGAAAAAGTCGCTTGAGGAAGAAATATCTCGTAATCAACAAAAGCAGAAACATTGGCTCGAACCGATGCAAAAATGGATAACCGAGGCTTCGGATATGGAAAAAATTGCATTGGATAGCAACCTTTTGAATAAAAAGGTTGCTGCCAAAAAAGTCTTTGGCTCGAACCTCCTCCTCCAAAACAAATTAGTGCGCGCAAGCGCGCCAGAAATTCTGAATTCCCTTGCAATCCCGCCAAAAAATCCTTGGTCGGCGCTTTGCGCCGTCCGCTTGAATTCGTCTTCGGAACCGTTAAGTTCCATCTTGGTGCC
>CALRBJ010000015.1 GCA_943354205.1 Candidatus Nomurabacteria bacterium | reverse complement strand
GCCTTAATTATCGCTTCCGAAGAAAATCTCGAAGCTAAAAGAGATTTTCTTAAAAAGATTGGCTCGAACCCCCGCCTCGCGTCCCGCTCGCTCCTTTTGGATTTCAAAAACCCTTGGCGAATTCTGGCGGAAACCCCCGTCGCGTCGCTTTGCGACGCTCCGAATTTTGGCAAAAATGCTCATTTGCAAACAGGGCTGCCGGACTTGGATTCGAACCAAGATGACAACTTTCAGAGAGTTGCATCCTACCATTAGATGATCCGGCAATTTAAATACTATTAATTTTTTCTTTTAACAACTTCTTACCTTTTGCTGTCTTATAAAATTTTTCCATTCTGTAAGCTTCATACTTATCTTCATATTTTTCATGATAAATAAGTTCAAATGGACGACGACTTTTTGTTGAAAAAACGTGACCATCATTGTGCATCTTTAACCTTTTTTCAAGATTGCTGGTGCAACCAATATACAATTTATCATCTTTCAAGCTTTTTAGTATGTAAACTATATGCATTTGGGTTGCATCCTACCATTAGCCTCGCCCATAGGACGTAGTGGGCTGGGCTACGGCCGAGGGACGATCTGACAATTATTTATTGAGATAACTGCGGGTGGCGATGAAGGCCGAGACCGCTCCGAGGAGTATGCCCGAACCGAGGAGAATAATCAATATCTGGAAGAGATTTGAGATGTAATAGTGATAGAGGTTGAGGCCAAGGAATGCGCTCATGTGCGAGCCCAGCCAAATAGTGACGGGTAGGAAGATAAGCATGGTCAGAACCGAGGCCACTACCCCGTAGATGATGCCTTCTACCATAAACGGCCCGCGGATATAGCGGTTCGCCGCACCCACCAGGCGCATGACGCCGATTTCTTCCCGAGCCATGTGAATGGTCAGGCGGATGGTGTTGAAGGTAATCATGATAGAGATGAGGACGAGGATCAGGGTGACGAGGAAGCCTAATTTTTGCGCGCCGGCGATGAGTGAATTCAAGCGGTCAATGACCATTTTGTTTTGATTGTAATTTACTTTGTAAATCAAACTAGCGCCCGAAGTATCGAGGGCATCGTTTGCACCTAGATATTTGGCGATGCTCTCGTACTGCGTGGGATCTTTGGCTTTTATATCTAGCGTGGCGCCCAAAGGATTGTCGGGCAATTCGTCCAAAGCTTCGATGGTCAGATAATCATCGGCATGACGATCGCGGAAATTTTGGAGCGCTTGAGCCGCTGAAGTATAAGAAACATTTTCCACTTCGGAAAGTTTTTCCAAAGAATTTTTGTATGAAAGTATTTCCGGTTCGGATGCCTTGGTGGTGAAATAAACGGTCACATCCACTTTGTCTTTTATTTGATTCAAACTATTGTGCAGTGTGGCCTGCAAAAAGATGAGCGAGGTGACGACTGAGAGGGTGATGGTGAAAACTAGGACAGAGGCGATAGACACGAAAACGCTCCTTTTAAAGTTTGTCCACCCAGAGCGTATTATTCTTTTTATATCTATCCAAATCATACGATATTTTATTTACGTTTTAATTATAATACATATTTGCCCTCTTTGCTGTCGCGCACGAGCTTGCCTTTCTCGAGGGTGATGACCCGCTTGCCGATGGAATCTACCACGCCTTTATTGTGTGTGGTCAAAATCACTGTGGTGCCCAAATCATTTATCTTTTTCAAAATCTGGACCACTTCATAAGTATTGACTGGGTCCAGATTGCCGGTAGGCTCGTCGGCGATGATGAGCTCGGGTTCGTTTATGATGGCGCGAGCAATGGCCAGGCGTTGCTTTTCCCCGCCCGACATTTGGTGCGGAAAGTTTGCATGCTTCTCGGCCAAGTCCACAAGCTCGAGCACATGCGGCACGGAGGAAATGATTTCTTCATCGGTCTTGCCGGCGCTCTCCATGGCAAAAGCGATATTTTCGTAGGCGGTTTTGTTTGGAAGCAATTTAAAATCTTGAAAGACCACGCCGATTTTTCGGCGGAGCTTGGTCAGCTCGCCATTGTGAAGCCGGCCGACATTTAAATTCTCGAAAAAAACTTCGCCCGAAGTGGCTCGCTCCTCGGCTAAAATGAGCTTTATGAGGGTAGTCTTGCCCGCGCCGGAGTGGCCGACGACAGACACAAATTCTCCAGGATTTATAGACAGAGTGACATCCTCGAGCGAAACGGAACCTTTTGGATATACTTTTGAAACTTTTTGGAAATTAATCATTGAAGTAAGGGTATTATAGCATACTGGGATTTCGTCATTAAAAATCAAACCCCTCCCTACCCTCCCCTTGTCATGGGAGGAAACCTCACCCCCTCTTGCTTCACCAAGCAAGTAGACCCCTCTCCTAAATTTAGTAGAGGGGTGGAATGCAGAGTATATATCTGTTCGCATTTCAAATCCCCCTGACAAGGGGGATTATAGGGGGTTTGACCTTTATTTCACAACACTTTTTCAACATTGACAAACCACCCCAAAAGTGCTATACTACCCTCCAGAAATGGCACTTCCGCCATCTCCTTAAAAAACTTTCAACCATGAAAAAAATATCTCTTGTTATCCAACGCATTGGCATATGGACATTTGCCTTTATACTCTTATGTATTGTTGGGAATGTATTGTCTCAAAAAGAAATTATCAATTTGCCTGCAGAAGATTTTTGGCAGCTCATTGCTTTAGGCCTTGGAATCATACTTCTTTGCTTGGCATCTATATGTATATGCGCAGCCTTGGCAAACTTCAAGATGCCAAACATGACAGTTCCTAAGGGTATGCCTTTATTTATAATCGGTTGTGGAATATTTATTGCTGGAATTCTTATAGCCGTGGTTATGACAGGCATTTCATATGGTATGGATTTCGATTATAATCCTTACCTATCTCAAGAAGAATTGCAAAGAAGATTTCATGTTTGGATAGACCAGAAAAATCAGACGGCTCATTACATAATTATTGCTGTCGCAATAACCACAATCGGATTACGCGCAATATTAGCTCAAAGAAAAAAATTGATTGTTTGGGATGTCTAGCAGTCGGTGGTATTATTTTTAATCCGCTTCGGGAACGAGGCGGATTTTTATTTTTACAACTTCTTCTCCGCTTCGATGAAAGCGTCTAAATCGCCTTCGTCGAGCACGCCTTTTACATCGACGGTTTCTACTCCGGTGCGGAGGTCTTTAACCAGTTTGTAGGGGTGGAGAACGTAATTGCGGATTTGATTACCCCATTCTATCTCCATGGTTTTGGAAATATGAAGACTTTCTGATAAAGTTTTGCGCTCATCTTCCGCTTTTTTGAAAAGCTTCCCGCGAAGAATCTCCATCGCGCGCTCGCGGTTTTGCTCCTGGCTGCGCTCTTCGCGCACGAGCACGGTCATGCCCGTCGGTGTGTGGGTAGCGCGTACTGCAGTCTCGCGTTTGTTTACATTTTGCCCGCCCGGGCCGCCAGCTTTGGCAAAGTCGAGCTCTACTTCGGCTTCGTTCAATTCCGGCATAGCAGTCTTTGGAATTTTGGGAATGACTTCCACCAGCGCAAAGGAAGTATTGCGTTTGCCTTTGGCATTGAAGGGCGACACGCGCACCAGGCGGTGCACACCGCTCTCGTGTTTGAGAGTTCCATAACTATTCTTAGATTCTATTTCTAAAGTGATGTTGCGATAGCCCCCGCCATCGTTTACATTTTCGTGGAGAATTTTATATGAAAAGTTTTTACGAGAAAAATATTTTAAATACATTGAGAGAAGCATGCGGGCGAAATCCTCGGCGTCTTCCCCACCCGCGCCCGAGATGATGGTCATGATAGCGCTCCCCCGATCAAAAGCCAGCGCGCCTTCTTTTTTTTGTTTCAGCTCTGCCAGTTCGCGCAAAGTACTTTGCGCTTTTTCTTTGTCATTCCAAAAGTCCGGAGCGTTCATTGCCTCTTCAATCTCCAAAATCTTTTTTTCTATTTCATTTGAGTCTTGCATAATATTTTGAGCCGATGGACAGACTTGCACTGTCGACCCACACTTTACGAAAGTGTTGCTCTACTGCCTGAGCTACATCGGCAAAAACATTGAGCCGTTAAACAGATTTGCACTGTTGACCTCGATATTACCAATATCGTGCTCTACTACCTGAGCTATAACGGCGGAATTAATTAAAAATTAGTAATTAAGAATTACGAATTAGACCCTCAAACAAAACACATACTAATCAATTTTAGACCTTTTTGCAAAGTTATTTTGATTCTTTATCAGAAGGAAGAGAAAGAAATTCTTGGATGGTCAGACCGGAGTCGCGGATCTTTTGCGCCATTTCTATGCCTACATAGCGATAATGCCACGGCTCATAAATGTAGCCAGTGATGGATTCTTTTCCCTTCGGATAGCTTTCGATGAAACCGTATTTGTATGAATTGGCTTCGAGCCATTTGCCCTCGGGAGAGAGTTCGAAGGTTTTGGTTGGTAGAGAATATTTAAGTGATGCGCCAGAAATATCGACCGCTAGGCCTAGCTGGTGCTCGGAGTGTCCAGGAATCGCCACGCTTTCATAGGCTTTGTCGCCTTTTATTTTTTTTACTTGATTTAAAATTTGAGTTTGCCGCGCCATGCTACGAAAACCAGAAACTACTTTTAGAGTGAGCCCATCGACCTTGGCCGCCTTTATCATAAAAGACAGGTCGGGTACGGCCACAGTGCGCAAACACATCTCTGGAGTAAAACCGAGCTTGTATAATGGGCGTAAATCAGGCGGGACATAGCCTTCCGGCAGAGCATTGGCATGATTTACATTGGCCAAAAATTCATCGGGAAATTCTGTGGCTGGTTTGTCGCACCCCGGCGGCGGAGTAGAAAGGGTTGGAGCAGGTGGAACTTTTACTGGTTCTTTTTTTATTGCGAAACATACTCCAGCAGTGCCCAATACGAGTACGGACAAAACAATAATAGTTCCTCTGCCGATAATTTTCATGAATTGAGTTTAGCATTTAAAAATAGAATGTAAAAATACTGAGCTTGCAAAAACGATATTTTATGGGTAAAATGGCCTTGCTCATAATCGCGGGGTGGAGGAGTGGTTACCTCACAAGGCTCATAACCTTGGGACCCTGGTTCAATTCCAGGCCCCGCAACAATTTTCTCTCTAAATTTAAATGTTTTTTGCTTTGCCCTGTATTCGCACCAGTGATATAATACATATATGGCATTATATCAAAAAAGACTGGAAGCAATTAAATTACGGAAAAAAGGTTTATCAGTAGGCGCGATAGCTAAGTCACTACTTGTTTCTAAAAGCACTGCAAGCTTATGGTGTAGAAATATCACCCTAAATGATTTTCAACGGAAAGAATTAAAGAAAAATCAAATTTTATTAGGGCATAGAGGTCGGATAATTGGGGCAATGAAAAATAAGCAAAAAAGACTTAGTGCTATAAAAAAAGCAGACGCACTTGGCGAGACGCTGGTAAAAAAGATAACTAAGAGAGAATTGCTATTAATTGCTACTGCTTTATATTGGAGCGAGGGATCAAAAAGTGATCGTACATCTGGTTTTATATTTGTAAACTCAGACCCAGAAATGGTCCTCATTATGAAACTATTTTTAGTTAATATTTTAAATATATCTCCGAAAGATATAGTATGTTCAATTCAGATAAATAAAATTCACGAAAAAAGAATAAGGAAGGTCTTGAGTTTTTGGAAAAATCTGTTACAATTGGAAAATTCACAATTTCGCAAACCATACTATGTCAACACAAAGGCTAACAAGGTATATGCAAATTATGAAAACTATTATGGCATCTGCAGGCTAATAGTAAGGAGAGGTATGAATTTAAAATATCAAATGCTTGGTTTGATAAAAGCGGTTAAATCAGATATTTTGTCGGGGTAGCTCAATTGGTAAGAGCGGTCGTTTCATAAGCGACAGGTTGTGGGTTCAACTCCCACCCTCGACACAAAAACAAAAAAGCTCTTTGAAATTGTACGATTTTATGTATAATCTCTAAGTTGCGATCGTAGCTCAACTGGTTAGAGCACCCGCCTGTCACGTGGGAGGTTGCCGGTTCAAGTCCGGTCGGTCGCGCAAAATAAAAATACCTAGATAAAATTCTAGGTATTTTTATTTATATAAACCCAAATTCTTTAAATACCTGTTCGTAGAGGCCGATGATGCGGCGAGCTTCGCGGTCAGTAATGACAAAGCCCGAACCTTCATGCGCGATAGAATTGCGCACTTTGTGAGCCTCCCAAGCTTGGTCGAGAGTTAGAAAATCTGACTGTTCTATTTTCTTTAATCGTTCACCTAGGTTCTCGCCTAATTCCTCCCAATTTTTTTTAACAATTTCGTCTAGAATGATGTCGGCTTCGATGATGGCTTGGCGCCAATCGTTCTGATTTGTAGAAGACATGAGCTTGCTTATATTTACCCATCGGGTATTTACGACAGGAGCATCGCTGATATTCGCAATATTTTTGCGAGCAGACTTTTTTTCTGCGGAAGCAATCTCGCGCATACGAACAAAAAGATACGCTATGATGAAAAGAAGGATTATAGAGAAAATTCCTAAAAGAACTTTCAGAAAATGTTGGAGAACCCCAGATTCGATAAATTGCCAGATGGCGCGCAAAAGCTCGTATATTTTATAAAAAAAATACTCTACATTTAGATATGTGGCGTTTATCGCACTCCCTGTTTGCATAACTCTATTATATTCTTTTATCTCAATGTCTCAAACTTTTTACCGATTTCAAAAAGAGAGCTCTCACCCCAGTGTGGAGAAATGAATTGGACAGAAAGTGGCAGCCCACTTGCTGTTTCTCCGGATGGTATAGCGATAGCAGGAATACCAGATAGGTTTGCTGGGGCAGCGAAAATATCACACAGATACATGGCCACGGGATCGTCCATCTTCTCCCCTATTTTAAATGCGGGAGTGGGTGTGGTCGGGGTCATGATAAAGTCTACCGATTCAAAAGCTTTTTTTATTTCTCGAGTGATTTTGTCGCGCAAAAGCACGGCCTTGTTGTAATAAGCATCATAATATCCGTGTGAAAGAATATAGGTGCCGAGGAGAATTCGGCGACGAACTTCTTTGCCAAAACCTGTGCCACGAGACTTTTCATACACTTCGAGCAAATCCTTGCCATCGAGAGACAGGCCGTAGCGGATACCATCGAAACGCGAAAGATTGGTGGAAACTTCCGCCGGCATGATGATGTAGTAGACGGCAAGCGAATATTCTAAATCCGGCATTTCTAAATCAACTATTTCATACCCGGCATTTTTTAATTTTTCTACGCTTTCATTAAAATTCTTTTCCACTTCATTGTCGAGACCTTTAGCAAAAAAACTTCTTGGGATTCCAATTTTTTTAGATGGTGTACTTCCTTTTTGTAATTCGTAATTCGTAATTCGTAATTCTTCACTCACCGAAGTGCTATCCATCGGATCATATTTGGAAAGTGTTTGAAAAATAATTTCGCTCTCGCGCACAGTCTTTGTCATCGGCGCGGCTTGGTCTAGAGAATTCCCCATTGCAATCAATCCATTTCGTGAGAGCGCGCCATAGGTAGGCTTGAGTCCGACCAATCCGCACAATGCTGCCGGCTGACGCACTGAACCGCAGGTCTCTGTGCCAAGCGCAACCAAAGACATGTCGGATGCGACCGCTGCCGCACTACCGCCAGAGCTTCCTCCGGGCACACGAGATTCATCGTGTGGATTTTTGGTGATGCCATAATATGAAGTTTGGGTAGAAGAACCCATGGCTGAATCATCCATATTTGTGCGACCTAGAAATACTGCGCCTTGTTCTTTTAGGAGTTTTATAACTGTCGCATCATAAGTAGAAATATAAGGCACGAGAATTCCCGAGGCTGCACTCGCATGTTTGCCTTCAATTAAAATATTATCTTTTGTACCAAATGGAATACCGGTTAGAAGGGTGGCTTTGCCTGATTTAAAAACTGCATCAGCCGCATCAGCTTGCACTAATGCATCATCAAAAACTTCAATGAAAGCAAAAATGTTTTTATTTTTCTCTGCAATCACATCCAAATATGCCTGAGTTAATTGGCGAGAAGTGTATTCCCCTGCTTTCATGGCTTCGTGCGCTTTTTCTATTGTTAGATTTTTTAAATCAATCATTGAAATATAATTACAGGATTTTTCTAACTTTAACAAATTTATCTTGTGTGGCTGGAGCTTGATTTAAAATCTTATCGGTAAACGTGCCTCCTTCGTAAGGATTTTCGTCTTCACGCATGACATTTCGGAGCTCACCAATTTCTGGCTTAATTCCTTCCACCGTGGCTTTTTTTATAATATCCACATAAGCCAAAATAGAGTCGAAATTCGCCACGAATTCCGCTTTTTCTTCTTCACTGATTTCTATTCTAGCCAATCGCGCCAATTTAGCGACTTCTTCTATGGTCATGGGTTTTAGTATACAGAAAAATACCTGTGTATCAAACTAGTTGTGCCTATTTGTATATGTACAGGTTACATGATCGCCCGATACATAGTGTACGGTGGCCGTAGAACCAGAGTAGCTAAATGTGCTACCACCAGATAGGCTGATGCATTGAAGACCTGATAGGCCATAGGAGGAATTGGACGATTCGGTGATTGTATATGTGCCAGTAGCTGGATGATAGATCTCTGTATTAGGAGTAGCGCTTGTGTTGTCAGTATCGAGCGTAAAAGTCGCCGGCACCAAATTGGCGGAGAATGTGAACGGGTCAGTCGTATGCGTGACTGCGCCGGTAGAAGAAAGAGTGTTCTTTACCACATTGAGCTCGCCAATCGGAGGCACGCCAGTGATAGTCGCGACATTGTCAAATGTGCAAGTAATAGTGGCGCCAGTTGCGAGATTATTGACGGTAACTTTTCGCATTGGGAGCGAGACGGTGACTGCAGATGCTGGGATGCAAGTGATGCTATTCAAAGAATATCCGCTCTGTGCGGTCTCAGAAATCGAATACGATGCGCCAGCGGCCAGAGAAAATGATTTCTGATTTGGAATTGTCGTCATGGAATCTACATCAAGATAAAACGATCCGATGTATGGGGTCGGCGAAGTAAAATTGAATGCCGATGTGGATGAATTCGGATTGACTGTTTTTATTATTTTTATGGTTCCGCATGCATCGATCACACAACCGCCAGATGTGCCTGTGCCCGACTGCCCACCGGATGTGCCAAGCGCTCCACCCGGCGCTTCTTTTGGAGTAGTGTTTATAACCTTGCCTGACTGTCCTAGTCCTCGATCTCCTGCATTAAAAAATACAAAGTACCCCACAAACACAGCGATGACCGCCAAAAGGAAAACCTTTATTCCATCATAGTTTCTATTTTGCATATATAAAAAAATTTAAGCTAATAATCACAATCTACATTGTTCATATTATACCATGGCTAAAAAATTGGCTTCATCTATGACTTTTACCCCTAATTTTTCAGCTTCGGTATATTTAGAGCCGGGGTTATCACCCGTCAAAAGATAGGAAGTGTTTTTGGAGACAGAACCGGATACTTTGCCACCGGCAGAAATGATTTTTTTCTTAGCGTCTTCGCGCGAGAGGGTCGGAAGGGTGCCGGTAAGCACAAATGTTTTGCCAGAGAGTGCCCCGCCTTTTACCTTGGCAAAAGTTTTTGGCTTAACACCATTTAAAGAAAGTTTTTTTAAGAATTTTTGATTATGCGCATCGGTAAAATAAGCGATCAAGCTATCCGACACCGCCGGACCGATGTTTTCGATATCGTCAAAATCTTCTTTGTTCGCATTTGCAATTTTTTCAAAACTGCCAAAATAGCCAGCCAAATCGCGCGCGGTTTCCTCGCCCACATGGATAATACCGAGCGACATGATAAACCGATCGAGCGGTGGGTTTTTCTTCTCGGCAATATTCTCGACAATATTCTTTGCGCTTTTTTCGCCAAACCGCTCGAGCCCCGACAAATCGGCTTCGGTAAGAATAAATAAGTCCGATGCATCGGTAATCAAGCCTTCATCTTTCAACCGCTCTAAAATTTTCGGCCCTACCGTATATATCTCCAATGCATTTACAAAGTGCACCATAGAGCGAATATTTTTCGCGGGGCAGTTTTTGTTTGTGCAGTAATAGGCCACGGACAAATTCGGCTCCTCGAGGTCCGACCTCTTCCCGCCGAATTTTTTCTCAATCACTCCCCCACATTCTGGGCACTTGGTCGGCATGCTAAATTTTTTCTCTTTGCCAGTACGCAATTTTATTAAAACTTCTAAAACCTCCGGTATCACATCACCCGCTTTTTGGATGACGACCGTATCACCGACCTTTAGACCCAAGCGTTCTATTTGGTCCATATTGTGCAAGGTCGCTTTGGAAACCTTGGAGCCAGCCACAATAGTAGGTGTAAAATGCGCCAGCGGAGTAAGCACCCCAGTGCGGCCTACTTGCACCGTAATATCCAAGACTTTTGTGGTCGCTTTCTCGGCTGGGTATTTATAGGCCGACATATAGCGCGGGGCACGCCCCACGATGCCAAGCTTTGTTTGGATAGATAAATCATTCACAGAGATGACAATACCATCAGTGCCATAATCGAATTTGGGCCGATCTTTTTCAAAAGCATCTATAAATTTTGAAACTTCTTCCAAATTTTTCGCGATTTTTGTGTGCTCATCCATCTCAAAACCTAGTTTTTTCAAAAGTGCATGCTCTTCGGAGTGCTTTTTTGATTTTGGAAACTTAGAATCTTCTATGTCGGCGATATCGTAGGCAAAAAAGTCTAAGTGTCGCGCGCGAGCGAGCTTTGGATCGAGTTGGCGCAGACTCCCTGCTGCAGCATTTCTAGTGTTAGCCAGTAGAGGCTTGTTGTTTTTTTCTAATTCTTTATTAAGTTTGATAAAAACCTTTTTACTCATCACTGCTTCACCTCGAACTTCTATATATTTGGGAAATGGAGCTTTGAGAGAAAGCGGTATCATATCTATAGTGCGCAGATTTTGAGTGATATCCTCGCCCACCGAGCCATCGCCTCGAGTAGCTCCGCGTGCAAACACTCCGTTTTCATAAATCAAAGTCACTGCTAAACCATCAAATTTTAATTCGCAAAAATACTCCAAATTAGTTGACTTAACGGTCGGACCGTTAAGTAGTTTAGAAATTCTTTTTTCCCAATCGTACAATTCTTCCTTAGAAAAAATATCATTTAGTGAAAGCATTCGTACTTTGTGCGCGAATTTTACAAATTTGTCGAGAGGACTGCCCCCCACGCGCTCTACCGGTGAACCAGGATTTACAAATTGCGGATAATTTTTCTCTAATTCACGAAGCTCTCGCATGAGCGAATCGTAGACATCGTCCGAAACCGATGGATTGTCGAGGGTGTGATACTCATGCCGAAAACGGTTTATTTCCTCGCAAAGTTTTTCTATGCGATTTTTTATTTTCTGATCATCCATATTTATAAAAATTAGATTCCTGATCCGCCTCCTCCGCCACCAGAACCTCCGCCCGAGCCTGCAGCTGACCCACCACCGGCAGGTGGAGTAGAGGTAAGGGCATAGGTAACTTCTAT
>CALRBJ010000014.1 GCA_943354205.1 Candidatus Nomurabacteria bacterium | reverse complement strand
TGGTTTAGTGCATTTTTACCGGAACCGCCGATACCGATGACCTTGATTCGGGCGAAGCTCTCGATTGCTGGATTTATTTTTGGCATATGGATTAGTGGCCTTATGTATTGATTTATAAGGTCAAATTCTGATTTATCTTAAATTTCTTAACTTCTAATAATATTAAAATTTACTGATTTAAATCTACTACGGGAGGAGTTGTTTGGCAATGTTGCGAAGACCTTTTTTCATATTGCGTAATGTACCCAAGAGCGAGTCGGAGTCGGCCCCATTTCTAGCATTTTCGCGTCCTCCCAAGGCGAGTCCGAGGGCCACAAACCAAACTGAATCCTTTACTTTGTTTTTCGGACCAAAAATATCTGCATTGCCGATTTTAGATGGGAGCTTGAGCATCGATTTTGAAAGTTCTTCGATGGTAGAAAAATTTCCTCCACCGCCAGTGATTATAATACCAGCCGGTAGCAATTCGTTTCTCTTTATTTTCTTCAAATGGTTTTCGATAAGTTCAAAAATGTCGGAGAGGCGCGCTTCGATGATCTCATCTAATTTCTTTTTAGGATAATCGGCGATGACCGAGCCGATCTTTACTCCTTCAGCTTCTTCGAGTGGGATTTTTAGCCCAAGCGCGATGTCGTTAGTGATGTCGGTGCCGCCGATCGGCAATACTTGGAGTGAAATCAGATTGCTATTCTCAAAAACAGCGATCGATACTGTCTCTGCGCCGATATTTACCAGCATAACGCCCACATTTTTTTGCTTTTCAGACAAAGTGACGAGCGAAGCTGCCATGGGTGAAGCTATGACATCTACGACTTCTATCCCAGCATTAGTTATGGCTCCAACTAGTTCTTCCAAGTGTTGTTCTAGGCAACTAACAAAAAGTGTTTTGACTTCTAATTTTGAGCCGTTCAATCCTTCGGCATGACCCAATACATCTTTGCCGTCGAGTTTGAATAGTGTCGGTATAGTATGGATGATTTTGCGGTTTGGATTTTTTATAGATTCTTCTGATTCAGCAATGCTTCGGTTTACATCGAGCTCGGTTACTTCTTTGTTTGCTTTTGTCACGACCGCAGTGCCTATGCCGACTTCGGATGAAAGGGTGATGCCCCCGATAGAAACCAGCGCTCGACGCACGCGCACGCCAGAGAGCTTTTCGGCTTCCATGACCGCTTTACGTACAGATTTGGAAACTTCTTCGGCGTTTACCACATAGCCGTGGCGGAGACCCGCCGAGGGAGCAGTCCCCATGCCGATGACCCTTGGAGTATTTTCGCCTTTCACAAATTCACACACCACGACTCTGGTCGTATGTGTGCCCACGTCTATTCCGACTGTTATGTTTCTGATCATGAAAAGTTAGAAACGAAAAATTTTTGAAAATTTTTCTTCCATACTTTCCATTCTACTACCATGTGCCATTCCTTTCAAATGAAGCATTCCGTGGATAACTAAAGCGCGGAGGTGTTGCTCAAAATTTCGTTCAAAAAGCGGAGCATTCTTTCTGACTTTTGGGAGGTGGATTAAAAGTTCTCCGGAATTTTTGGTGAGGCTAAAAGAAAGGATGTCGGTAGCGTAGTCTTTCTGGCGAAATTCGCGATTTATTTTTCGCATTTTTTGCGCGCCGATAAAAGAAATCGAGAGTTCGTATTTTTTGCCCAATACTTTTTCTTTCATGTCCAAAAAAGGCAAGCTCGGAAGCTTGCCTTTTGTCGTCTGATTTATTTCTATGTTTAAATCTTTCTTCAAATTATCTAAATTTATCTCTTGCCGACGCGAGCTTTGCCCATTTTTACCAAGAGCTCATAATTCTTTCTTCGGCTGAGTCTTTTCAAAGTGGCATGCTTGGTCTTGAGCTTTGATAGGGGGCGCTCGTTGTAGCGAGTGCTTTTAAGCTTTGGAATATTACCAGATTCTTGGACACGGCGGGAAAACCTGCGGAGCAGGGAAAGGTTGTTCTCATTTGCGTTCTTGCGAACTTCTACTATGGTTTTTGTTTGCATGTAGGAAATAGATTAACACAGGAGAGGAAATGATGCAAGAACCAAAATCTTGATATGTTGCCTAGTTGTTGACAAATATCTTATCTATGCTAGTATTTTGCCCAGTTCTAACTAAAACAACAGTTCTTAAAAATGCTTACACAAACAAGTAGCGGTCAGGTTGGCAAAATCGCGGAGCTAGCTCCAAAGCCAAACATTAACCTCATGGGTTATGAATTTGAAGAAACCAGACAGGATTATCCGGCTCATCTATATGGCCCGGGCAATATCGTCCTGCCTGTGGGCTTCAAATTCGATCGAACTGCAGATGGGTTGAAAAATATTTCACTCACTGGTGGGTTTTCAGTTTTTAAACAGAATCCGGAGTATGATTTCAGGTTCCCAAAGCCCGAACTGAATGATGACCAAATAAAGGTGAACGAATCAATGAAAAGAAAAATTGTGCCGGGAGTGCGCTACCGCTTTCCCCAGCCGATACCTCTTTGTGTGCATCCGATTTCTTATTTCACCAAAAAACCAAAGACGGCCGAAATATCGACCGGAATTTATTTGGGTTGTGAATTCAATCATCACCTGTTTTTAACCCAAACCAAGACAGGCGCATTCAAAATGGTTATCACCGATCCCCAAATGGTTTTTACTGAAATCGATTAAAAAAAAGAATACTGCCTATTTACTTTTGCAAATGCCAGCCCTTACCCCGCTGGCATTTTTTATTTCTACAAAAGATTTTCCGGATCCACTTCTACTTTAAATGACGGTGGGAGGGCGAGGAGGCGCTCGCGGAGGGATGTATCTATAGTACCGGTGCCGCATAGCTCTGGGATGCTCCAATTTTCTCGGGGCAGGCGGATGAGCATATTGGTAATTATTTTTTTGTCTATTTTAGAGCGGAAAGAAGGGAAGATGGATGGTTCCCACGGCGCGAAGTGCTCGACCATAAAGGCTTTGGCCGGTTCGGTTTCTTTCTCACTGCCTCGAAAGGCCACTTTTATAAATGTCGAAAAAGGCGGGTAATTAAATTTTTGGCGGGATTCTATTTCTTCGCGATAAAAAGCAAGCATCACACCCGAGGCGAAATATTCCAAAACTTTTTCTTCGGGATTGCGGGTTTGGATCAGTATTTTTTTGTCGGCAAAAGATTCGAGTGAGCACAGCAAGCGAATGATTTTTTCATTCATGCGAAAGTCTGGGATAGAAAATAGGGAATCGAAAGAAACTACTGCCACGCTCTCGACCGAACCGGTCAAAAATCCGAGCGCGTACTCGGTGCCCACCAGCACGGCGCCTTTTTCTTTTTCAAAATCGTTGATAATTTTTAGCGTCTCTTTTTTAGTCTTTGCTTGGTCTCGGTCGAGCCGGAATATTTTTTTCTTGTCTACCATGTTTTCCAAATCTTCTGCCACCCGCTCGATACCTATGCCGAGCGCAGCCAGATTCCAGCTACCACAGGTGGCACACAGTAGGGCTGCATCTTTTTTCAAATTGCATTTCGGGCATTTGAATTCTCTTTCATTTTTCTTTTCCCCGCCGTAGAGCACCATGGGCGCATGACAATTTTCACAAAATACGATACTCCCGCAATCTCGGCATATGGTTTGCGGAGCAAAGCCCTTGCGTAGAGCAAAGAGAAACATTTTCCCACCAGAGCCTACTACATTTTTTATTTCTGCGGCGAGCTCGTCGGAGATGACTTTGAATTTTTTCTTACTCCCATCTTCTTTTGTTTCTGGTCTCATGTCGACAATCCTTTTTTCGGTTTGGCTATCCAGACGAAAAGACGGTGGAGCCACTTCTCCCAAAGCTCCTCGGCGATAACGCTCGATGGTCTCTACTGAAAGCATCGAGTCGGCAAAGATTATTTTTGTGCCTGATTGAAAGGCGAAAATTTCAGCAAAATTTCTGAAATCTATCTTGGGACTTTGAATATTTTTATAAGCGTTTGAATTTTCATGCTCCACCACGATCGCTCCTATATCGGTTTTCGGTAGAGAGAGGAATGGCGCCGTGGCAAAAATGACCACTCCATGGGTTTCGGTGAGCGCAGTGTTCCAGTTTGACAGTATTTTTTTTGCGGGCATAGAACTGTGCAGAGTCAGGCAGTATTTTTCGATACCGGGCGATAGATTTAGAGCAAAGGCTTCTATCTCGGCTATAGAAGGCAGGATAAAAAATACTGATTTAGAGCGGGCAAAAGATTCGCGGATAAATGTTTTGTAAAAGCTCATGCGGTCTTCTGCTGGCGATTGAAAAATCAATTTTTCTGGTTTTAAATTTTTGATTTTTTCACCAATATATTGGGTGGATGTCTCGGTAGACAATTTTTCGTAATTTTCAGTAATAGTTTCTGGTGTGAGCGTTCGCAACACTTCGCCAGTGCCGCAAGCAAAATATTTTGCAGTGATTTCCGCAGATGCTAAAAAATCTCGACTAAAAAAGGACGGCCCTAAAACTTCCAGAACTTTGCGCATACCGAAATCGCTTTCTTTTATGTCAGCTTTCAATCCCGTGGCGTCTTTCGAATCTATCACCAAGGCCAGCATGGATTGTTTGCGTATAGGCACGCGCACTATGGAGCCATTTGGTATTTCTTTGGCCGAAAAGTAGGTTAAACCGTCTCGGTGCAGGCCTTTTTTGAGTGGTAAAACCGTGAGTATCTTCATATCCTAGAGTCTATCATAATGTTTTGTTATACTCCCTTTATGATTATCTTGCCGGCCATAGGGGCGAAAATAGTGGTGAGACCTGGGTCTTATGGATTGCGACGCGTGGGCAAAGTCGCTGATCCAAAGCAAAATAAATTTTGGGATGCCATATATCATACCCTCCGCGAAAGCGGGATGTTTAATTTTCCGATAAAAAAATCCAGTGATTCTATAAATCCGTATTTTGGAAATTTTGGCATGCGCTGGCACCCAAAGCTGATGAAGCCGAATTATTTTCACATAGGGGTGGACATAAAAGACAAATTGAATGCAAAGATATATCCAGTGGCCGACGGTATCTTGGAATACTCTGGTATGGGTGTGGTAGACGGACGGTATGTTTTCCTTTCGCATCCGGAAATAAAAACCGAAGACGGCTTTGTACTCTACTCTCTATATATGCACCTATCCGAATACAAAGTAAAGTTTACAAAATATCAAAAAATGCTTCGTGAAGTTTCTCTACATACTTATCCGAATATATCGATAAAAAAAGATCGCCCTGTAGGGCTCATGGGCGACACGGGCGATGGCGCCGGCTATGCGCACTTGCATCTGCAAATGGAATTTCGAAATAAAAAGGGCGATATCGTGGCCATAGATCCCTCCATAATCATCGGAGCGGAGCAAAAAGAAAATTCTTCCGCCGCCATCAGGTCTAAGAAAAAGTTTTTAGAATTTGCCAAAGAAAATGAAGCGGATTTAATGCATTGGCGAGATGGATCCGTGTCTTGGGGTAGATAATTTGCACCTCTGTTTATTGTGCTATAATCCCGCTACTTATGGGTATATTTTCCAAAAAACTGGGCATAGATTTGGGTACGGCCAATACGCTGGTTTTCTTGCCAGGCAAGGGAATAGTGCTAAACGAACCTTCGGTGGTGGCGGTTTCCGAGCAGGACAATAAAATCCTGGCTATAGGTGTCGAGGCCAAAGAAATGATCGGCAAGACGCCCGACTCTATCATCGCCTACCGCCCAATGAAAGACGGTGTGATCGCTGACTATCGGGTGACCGAGGCTATGCTTCGATATTTTATCAGCAAAGCTCTTGGGCGTTGGAATTTCTGGAAGCCGGATGTCATGGTCTCGGTGCCAGCGGGGGTGACTTCTACGGAGCGGAGAGCCGTGGTGGAGGCTGCCGTGCGCGCTGGGGCAAAGAACGCCTATGTGGTCAAAGAACCTATTCTAGCCGCCATCGGGGCAGGAATTCCTATTCATGAATCTCGCGGACATATGGTGGTGGATATCGGCGGAGGCACGACTGATGTGGCGGTGATATCCCTCGGCGGTATCGTGGCATCCACTTCGGTAAAATGCGCTGGCAACAAAATCGACCAAGCGATAGCTGACTATATAAAGAAGACATTCAATCTGGCTATCGGCGACAAGACCGCCGAGGCAGTAAAAATAAAAATCGGCGCTGCTGTTCCACTCGAAGAAGAACTCTCTATCATCATAAAAGGTCGCGACTATGTGCAGGGCCTACCACGCTCGGCGACAGTTTCTACAAATGAAATAGTTTTAGCGATCGACAAAGAACTCCGCACCATGGTAAAGGCGATAAAAGATGTGTTGGCCGAAACTCCACCCGAGCTCGCCTCTGATATTATCGATTATGGAATTATAATGACCGGCGGCACTTCTATGCTTCGCAATTTCCCGGATTTAGTTTTTCGCAAGACTGGCGTAAAAGCAGTACTCGCCGAAGATGCGCTATATTGTGTGGCCAAAGGCACCGGCATGGCGCTCGAACACCTAGATGTGTACAAGAAAACAATTTTATCTAAGAAATAATGTCTCTCAAATCTAAAATTAAAAATTTGCACCACGCATACATACTAGAAGGCGAGAGCGAGTTTATAATTTCAGAATTGACAGAGTTTTTAGAAAGTCTAAATATAAAGACTCTCGGCAATCCGGATTTTTCAGTAGAAAGATTTAGCAATTTCAACATAGAAGACGCGCGAGAATTCAAAAACAAAGTCGCGCGAAAAAGTTTTGGCGAAAACACAAAGAAAGTTTTTATCATCTCCGCCAATTTTATAAATCGCGAAGCCGAGCAGGCTCTATTAAAAACTTTAGAAGAGCCGACCGAGGACACACACATCTTTTTGATATTACCCGACGCCGAAAAAGTGGCCGAGACTATCCGCTCTCGATGCGAAATCATTTCTCTGCGCGAGGACAGCTCTAGCGCAAATGCGAAAGGCAATATAGAAGCAAAGAAATTTTTAAATTCTACCTTGGCGCAAAGGCTCGACTATGTAAAGACACTGGTGGAATCGCACAAAAAAGACGAAGATTCCGGCATTCTAAAACAAGAAGCCATCTCTCTCCTAAACAACCTCGAGCTTTCACTTGGTAGTCCAACCACCAAGTCGGCGGAAAATATTGAATTTATAAAAAATCTTTGGCGCTTGCGCGACCTACTCTCCGACCGCGGCACTCCGACGAAGACTATATTAGAAGCAGTGGCTATCGCTCTACCAAAATAGTTTAATATGTTATTATTATCCCATCTATATGTCATACGATTTTTCGAATTTTAAAATAGAATTGGGCGGAGTGGAGGAATGGCTCGCTAAAGAATATTCGCAGGTGCATACTGGGAGGGCGACGCCGACGCTTTTAGACTCTATCCAAATAGAATCCTACGGCGCCATGGGCCCGATAAAAAATAGCGCCTCTATCGCTATTGAAGACGCGCGGACACTACGCATCGCTCCGTGGGACAAGACTTTGATAAAAAATATCGAGAAGGCGATCAACGCCGCCAATATCGGCCTGTCTGTTTCTTCCGACGATGCCGGCGTGCGGGCTACATTCCCGATGCTGACCACTGAGAACCGCGAGAAGTTGGTAAAAGTCTTGAAAGAAAAAATGGAAGACGCTCGCGTGCGCGTGCGCAAAGCGCGCGATAGCGCTCTCGGAGCATTGCGTGAGGCAAAACTCCCGGAGGACGATGAGCACCGCGGAAAAGAAGAAATCCAAAAATACACCGACGAGGCAAACAAAAAATTGGAAGCGATTTTTAGCAAGAAAGAAAACGAAGTCATGAATTAAAATATGGGAGCAATCATTTTCATCATAACCATACTCGTACTGGTCCTCATCCATGAATTTGGGCATTTTATCGCGGCCAAGCGCGCGGGTATTCGCGTAGACGAATTCGGTTTTGGTTTTCCGCCTAGATTGTTTTCATTCAAAAAAGGGGAGACGACATATTCATTCAATCTGATTCCTTTCGGTGGATTTGTAAAAATTTTCGGCGAAACGCCTGATGACAAAGAAGACTATAGTTCAGAACACGGGCCTGATCATGCACGCAGTCTCATTTCAAAACCGCGTTCTACCCAAGCGGTAGTGATGATCGCTGGTGTGGCCATGAATTTCTTGCTCGGCTGGATCCTGCTCTCCGGCGCGTTTATCTCAGGCATGCCGACCGCAGTGTCAGACACGCCGAGAGGAGCAGTGCTTTCAAATACTGCTTTGTATATAACGAGTGTAAAAAAAGACTCCCCAGCTTTTCTCGCGCATCTATCAGTGGGCGACAAAATCATTTCTCTTTCTTATGAAGACAAATCTCAAATAAAAAAAATTGAAAATCCCGACATCCGCGGATTCCAACAATTCGTAGAAGGTGCTACCGACAAAAATATTTCTCTTTTGTATAGTCATGCTGGTGTGCCTCAAAATATCCAGATAGTTCCGCAGAAAAATATAGAAACAGGGAAATCAATGCTTGGAGTGTCGATCGACATGATCGGTATGCTCAAACTGCCTTTCCATCAAGCTGTTTATACTGGGCTAAAAACCACTTGGCACATGACGGTGGGCATCGCTCTGTCTTTGGCAGGCTTGGTCAAAAATATTTTCTTGGGTAATGCAAACTTTTCCGATGTGTCTGGGCCGATCGGTATCATCGGCATCATGAAGACCGCCAGTGAGTTCGGCTTTGCCTACCTCGTGTCATTTATCGCGCTCATTTCATTAAACTTGGCAGTCATAAATCTCATACCATTCCCAGCGCTCGACGGTGGGCGAGTGCTCTTCCTCATCATCGAATCCATAAAAGGCTCTCGCATAAATCCAAAAATCGCAAATACGCTAAACAACTTTGGCTTTATGCTTCTCATCCTGCTCATGCTCGTGGTCACTTATCACGACATCATCAAACTCTGGAAACCAATCTAGATAAACATTTGATTTATTAAGCTAATCCTGATATAGTATTTGCACCAATCTCCGCGAGGAGTTTTTAATTTTACTTTAATCATGGAAATAAGAAATATCGCCATTATCGCACACGTGGACCACGGCAAGACTACCTTGACGGATTTTCTCATGCGCCAATGCGGAGCTATAGGCGAAGGTGTGTCTATGGATTCAAACGCGCTCGAGCAAGAGCGAGGCATCACTATTTACTCTAAAAACACCTCGGTCAATTACCCGCCTCCGTCAAAGACTGCGGACGGGCAAGTAAAGACTACAAAAATAAATATCGTGGACACTCCCGGTCACGCCGATTTCGGCTCTGAAGTCGAGCGCGTGCTCCGCGCTATCGACTCGGTGCTCCTCCTCGTCGACGCCCAAGAAGGCCCAATGCCGCAGACTCGTTTCGTTTTGAAAAAATCTCTAGAGCTTGGCTTGGTTCCGATCGTGGTCATAAACAAAATCGACAAACCAGCCGCCGACCCAGCGCGCGTGCACGATGAAGTATTAGAACTCTTTATCGAGCTCGGGGCCTCCGACAAACAAATAGACTTCAAAACTATTTATGCCATCGGTCGCGATGGTATTGCAAAGAAAAATTTAAATGAAGAATCCAAAGACCTTTCCCCGCTCCTCGATATGATCGTGGAAGAAGTGCCAAATGTGGCCATCGGCGAGGACAAACCGCTTTCGGCTCAAGTATTCAATCTCGCTTACGACAATTTCCTCGGCCGTCTCGCTATCGTGCGCGTATATGGAGGCAAGATCTCTATGGGTACGGAAATATTTGTAAATAGCCCAGATGCTCCGGCGCGCAAAGCCAAGATCACCAAACTCTTTACCTTCTCGGGTACATCGCGCAAAGATGTGAACGAAATAACTTCTGGCGACATCGGCATTGTGGCTGGTATTCCCGATGTATACATCGGCGAAACCATCTCTACCGAAAAAGACGCTCCAGCCTTGCCTTCGATCGCGGTAGATCCGCCGACCATTGCGCTAGAATTCTTGGTCAACGATTCTCCTTTTGCCGGACGCGAAGGAAAGTTTGTGACCTCGCGCCAAATCCGCGAACGCCTCGAGCGCGAGCTAGAAATAAATGTGGGCCTCAAAGTAAATTTCAATGATGAAAAGTTTTTCAAAGTTTTTGGACGCGGAGAATTGCACATAGCTGTGCTTCTCGAAAATATGCGCCGTGAAGGATACGAACTGCAAGTATCTGAACCAAAGGTGGTGCGCATGGAAGAGGGTGGTGTAGCGCTCGAACCTTTTGAAGAGGTCACGATAGATGTACCAAGCGAGTTTGCAAGCGGTGTGATCGAAAAACTTTCTAAACGCAAAGGCATCATGACCGCCATGCATGAGCGTGATGGCCTCACTCGTATGATTTTTGAAATCCCGACGCGCGGACTTCTCGGATATCGCGGAGTATTTATGGTAGACACAAAAGGCGAAGGGATTATTTCTTCACGCTTCCTCGCATTCCGACCAGAAGCAGGGGATATAACCAAGCGTGAAGTGGGCTCGATGACCTCGATGGAGGCAGGTCCAGTACCAGCCTTTGCTCTCGGCAATCTCCAGCTTCGCGGCACACTCTATGTGGAGCCGGGAACAGAAGTCTACAACGGCCAAGTCATCGGCAATGTCTTGAAAGGCGATGAAATGACGGTCAATCCGACCAAAGGTAAACAGCTGACAAACTTTCGTGCTTCCGGCACCGACGAGGCCATCGTGCTAAAACCAGCCTATGTGCTAAGCATAGAACGCGGGCTCGAAGTCATGTCAGACGATGAATATCTCGAAATCACGCCGAAATCTGTCCGTCTCCGTAAGAAAATATTGTCGGAAACAGAGCGAACAAAATCGAAAAGGAATTAACCTAAAAGTGCCTCTGTCAATAGCTAGTTGACACTATCCTCCTAATTTGTTATATTGGATTTATAAACAATTTATTACAAGTTTTAACAGCTCCCAAAATCATTTAATATATGTCGAAATCAATCAGTTTTAAACCAAAACAAGTCAGCAAAAAAATAATGTCAGGCCTAGCCGACCGAGCGCACGATGTCATCGAAAATCGTTTCGGTTTGACCGCTGACGCCGAGGAAAAAACGCTTGAAGCGATCGGCAAGAAATACGGCATCACCCGCGAGCGCGTACGCCAAATCGAAAATGCGGCTATCGCTTCGATCAAGAAATCCGACGCTTACAAGGCTGAAAGCGCTTCTTTCGACGAGTTGAAAAAAATGATTCTCTCCATGGGAGCCCTGGTGCCAGAGTCCGAGCTGCTCGCCTCTATCGCAAAGGACAAAGCTACTCAAAATCATATCCATTTCTATCTCGTCCTCCACGATGATTTCAAAGAGCACAAAGAAGATGAAAATTTCCGCACTCGCTGGAGTGTGGACGATGCTACCGCAAACGAAGTGCATAATTCTTTGAAGAAGCTTTACTCTACTCTCTCCGACGAAGACCTCGTGCCAGAATCTGAAATGATAAATCGTTTCCTATCCGAGCTCAAAGGTTTGAACACTCAATACAGAAACGAAGAGATCGCCAAACGCTATATCTCAATGTCTAAAAATATCGCTTCCAATCCGCTCGGCGAATGGGGTCGCGCTGATTCCTCGAATGTAAAAACTCGCGGTATAAAAGACTATGCCTTTCTCGCTATGCGCAAGCACGGCAGCCCGATGCACTTCCGCGAAGTTGCGAAATCTATCTGCGATACTTTTGACAAAGAAACTCATGCGGCTACTTGCCACAATGAACTCATAAAAGACAAACGCTTTGTACTTGTCGGCCGCGGTACCTACGGTCTCGCTGAATGGGGATATAAGCCAGGCGTGGTGCGCGATGTCATAAAAGAAATTTTGAAAAAAGACGGTCCGATGACCAAAGAAGCCGTCGTCGATCGTGTGATGAAAGAGCGCTTTCTAAAACGCAACACCATCCTGGTCAATCTCCAAAATCCAAAGTATTTCAAAAAGAACAAATCGGGCTTATACATGCCAGCGTAAACTAAAAAATCCCTTACGGGATTTTTTAGTTTACGGCACCCCATCCCGCTCCTCACTACGCTCGGAGTCGACCCTCCTTACAGGAGCTGTACACCTTTCGCACTTTGATTACAAAGATGCTCAAGGTCTTGCGCTTGGGTCCCTAGCCCAAGCTCACCCCTTTGCAGGGGAGGGAAAGGGAGGGGTGAAGAGTTTCTCTTATTCCACCACATTTTCTACTTATTGACAATAGCATACTAAATATGCTATAATACCCATAGGATATAAAACTAAGTCCTTCTTTCAAAATGAAAAATTATGTAATTCATTCAGATTTTTCTCGCAATGCATCGCGCATTGAATCATTCGGGGTGGTGATATTTTTTGCTTCTTTGATTCTCCTAATTTCAATTGTTTCGTTGAACCCCAAAGGCGATTCTTGGACGGTTTGCAGCTTGTTAAGTATAACCACTTTTTCCGGACTTTTCTCCAACATTTATATGACCAATGCGACACAGTTGTATGTAAGGTCGGATAGAAAAGCCAGAAACAATGAAAATACCATGTGGTTCATACTTGGAGTTTCAGCCCTGATTATTCTTGGTTGCGTCATGCATGAGCTGATAAAATATGACTTATAGTAAGGCATCCCAAATGTATAAAAGCGCCCCATTCGGAGCGCTTTTTCTTTTGTTGGTTTTAAGCTTGCATTTTTTAGGGGGGGGTAGAATTACAGGTATTAGTAAAAATAATTTTTATATTATGAATCCACAAAAAGATGTTTTGAAAGTCGTAGTTTTAATCGCCGTTATAGCGGTCGCCGGTTTTTTCATATGGAAATCTAATTCTGATCGAGGGTTAGGACAATCTGGCCGTGCTTACAATGTAGCAACACCAAAGTCGATCGCTACTTGTGTTGCTGGAGTTTATATTATGAATAATGCTGGGAGCTATGAACCTTATGCGAATGGATCAAGTATTCCAGATGGGACTCATTGTGTTATAGAACTTTCTTCATGCAATGCATATGCTGGTCGTTGGGATGCTGGAAATAATTCATGTATTACAGGAGTAAAAGGAGAGGGAGGTTCTCAAAATCAAAAATAGTAAGAGATATTTGATAAAACAAAAAATCCCTTACGGGATTTTTTGTTTTATCAAACCCCCTAAATCCCCCTTGTCAGGGAGACTTTACCTCATCCCCGCTCCGGTCGCGACCGGAGTCGACCCTTCCCCTCCAAAATGGGAAGGATGAAATGCAAAGTATATATTTGTTCGCATTTGACCCCTCTACTCTTGGAGGAGAGGGGTCTACTTGTCTGATGAGACAAGAGGGGGTGAGGTTTTCCTCCCCTGACAAGGGGAGGGCAGGGAGGGGTTTGAATTTTTGCAGACAAAATAGTATCTGATATACTTAGACAGTCATGAATAGCACGCAATGTGATATCTGTAAAAAGAATATACAAGACGAGCCAATAAGAGCTGGAATTGGCTTATTTCGGGAAAAAGATTTTTGTTTAAAGTGTGGAAAGCCGGTGATTAATTTTTTAAAGAAACATAAATTTATAAATAAGGAATCAATATCCTAATATGACCAAAGAAAAACTCATCGATATACTTTTGATTATTTTTGGATTGCTTTTGGCGGTGTGTATTGAACGAAGTTCGAATGTATTTTGAATTAAACCCTGACGACCAATGATGCGCGCCTCGGAC
>CALRBJ010000013.1 GCA_943354205.1 Candidatus Nomurabacteria bacterium | reverse complement strand
GCTCGCGCTGGAATATCCATCCGGCTCGCTGCATTTAACCGCGGAGTAATCATAAAAGTAATATCATCTTCTACTAAATACCGCTGATCCATATTCAATTTCGACAAAAGTTTTTGCAAGCCCGGGCGCGGAGATTTTTGCAAAACTTTTATACCAAAATGCGCAATAGCCCTATTCTCGCCCGTCAGCGGAACCATATCGGAAAGTGTGGCCAAGCCAGCCATATCCAAAAGCCACTTTTCCCAGCTATTATTTATTTTAAAATGTTCTCCATATTTTTTCATTAGTCCTTGAGCTAATTTGAATACTACTCCTGCGCCACACAACATCTTTTCAGGATAATTACAAGTCTTGGGATTCAAGATGGCGAATGCTTCCGGTAGTTTTACTCCTGCCAAATGGTGATCACACACAATCACATTTATTCCAGCTTCTTCCGCTTTTTTTATTTCTTCTACTGCCGAAATCCCTAAGTCTATCGTGATTAAAAGTTTTACTTCGTCTTCTATAAACTGATCTATCGCCTCTAAATGCAAACCATACCCCTCATCGTGCCGATGCGGAATATAATTTGAAAAATTCTCGTAGCCAATCTTTTTAAAAAAATCATAGAGTATTACTGCGCCGGGAATGCCGTCGCAATCATAATCGCTATAGATGACTGTCTTTTCATTGTTTTGTACTGCAGAAAAAATCCGCTCACACGCTTTTCCCATATCGGCAAAAAGAAACGGATCGTGCATATCTCGCTCATAATTTGGATTCAAAAATACATCTATTGCTTCATCGGTATGAATACCTCGGTTTTCTAACAGTATTTTTTGGAGTTCAGAAATCATGCACCTGATTATAGCAGATGCTATAATGGGCCAATGGAAAACTGCTTATTCTGTAAAATAATAAAAGGTGAAATCCCTAGTGCCAAGGCCTACGAAGATGAAAAAGTCTTGGCTTTTATGGATATAAATCCTGTGCACAAGGGGCATTTGCTGCTCATCCCAAAAGCGCATTATGAATGGATGCAAGATGCGCCGGAGGAAATAATCGCGGATGCATTTATCAAAACTAAAAAATTAATGTCAGCCATGATGGCGGGCCTGCCGTGCGACTATGTGCAAATTTCAGTGGTCGGCAAAGATGTGCCCCACTTTCATATACACCTCATCCCCCGCTTTTTAGACGATGGCCTCGTCGGCTGGGCGACCCAAAAATATGAAGATGGCGAAATGCAGTCTGTCGCCGAAAAAATAAAAAACTCCCTGTAGGGAGTTTTTTATTTTTTAATTAATTTTTTCCATCATTCACAATACCGTGCCCATCATCTGGAGTCGGCGAACCTGTTGTATTTTTAGTACTTGTGCCCGTAGTAGGCTGAGTAATTATGGTCGAGCAACCATTTGGGCCAGGGTAGGTGATCGTGTGTGTGCAGTTTGAATTTGTCACATCACAACGAGCCACACCATCATTGCCAACAAACGATGATGCAGTCGGAGTGCAGTGTAGCGCTCTACCAGTCTGATCTATTCTAAAAAAGTTGTGAGTGTAAAGAAATACACCCAAGAAACCGACAACCACAATAAGACCTACTGTTTTGAGAGAGTCGTATTGAGGATTTTTGAAAAATTGTTTGATAGTCATGTTTTAATTTATTACTTTATTAATAAAGCAATTATACCTGGCAAAGTACCTTTGGACAAGAACTCTAGTGTCGCACCCCCACCGGTAGACACAAAGCTGAATTTCTTCTCCATTTTGAGTTTGGAAATTAGGGCCACGGTGTCTCCCCCGCCGATGATAGTTTCGGCTTTCGATTTGGCCAGCATTTTCAAGAGAGCGATTGTGCCCTTGTCCCAGCCATTTTCATAATTCCCCGTCGGCCCGTTCCAGAGAACCATTTTTGCTTTTGCGATAGCCATACCGATTTCTCGCACCGATTCTGTGCCAATGTCCACTATTTTTTCGCTCTTTTTTACATCAGCGACATTTTTATTCACCCCTCCCGTGCTGACTACTACATCCACTGGAAGCAAGAGTTTTTTATTATTCACTATTTTGGCAATTCCAAAATCTCCATCATCTATCAACGATTTTCCTACTTCAAAACCAGAGGCCTTGAGGAAGTCGTTGGCGAGCGCGCCGGTGATAGACACTGTGTCGGCTGTCTTCAAAAATTTATTAATCAAAGGCATCTTGGTCGAAAATTTTGCTCCGCCCAAGATAAAGAGAAACGGGTGCTTTGGATTTTTGCTCACTTTTTCCAAATGTTCTATTTCAGTCATCATTTGCAGGCCAGCATAATGTGGGAGATACTTTGGCACACCCACGATAGAAGCATGTTCGCGGTGCGACACAGGGAAAGCTTCGTTTACATATATATCGCCGAGGGAAGCCAATTTTTTCGCAAAGCTTGCGTCATTCTTCATCTCACCAGCTTCTCGACGAATATTTTCGAGCAAGACGACTTCGCCATTTCTCAAAATTAAATTTTTTGGCATCGTCTGCGGCACAAAAAAAGTCTTTACATACTTATTCAAAACTTTTGCGACCGGCTCGAGGGTCTGCGCGCCGTCTTCACCAGCATGCGACACAATAATTATTTTAGCGCCTTTTTGTTTCAAATATTTAATAGTAGGTATTGTCTTTTCTATACGAAAATCATCTACTACTTTTCCTTTTTCAATCGGCACATTAAAATCGGCTCGCAATAGCACAGTCTTGCCCTTCAAATTTTTTATTTCTTTTATTGATTTAATTTTCATTATTTTATTTTATTGGCAATTTCTAAAATTTCGGCAAACTTTTTGGTGTTTAAGCTGTCGCGACCGACGAGTAGGCCCGAGACCCCGCCGTGGGCAAGGAATTTTTCGGCATTGGCTGGATTGGCTGAACCGCCGTAAATAATTCTGACTTCTTTGGCGATGGGGCCGAATTTATCCGAGAGTACTTTGCGGATATAGATTGCGATTTCTTCGCATTCCTCTGGAGTGGCTTCCCTCTCGGCATTTTTGCCGATAGCCCACACTGGCTCATAAGCTATTACTACTTTTTTGATATCATTTTTTGAAATTATTGATAGAGCAGTCTCTATTTGTTTTTTTATAAATGCAAAATGAAAATGGTGCACATCGCGGACACGCTCGCCGACGCATAGTATGGGTGTGATGCCGGCGCGGATAGATGCTTTGACCTTGCGCATTATTTCTTCATCACCATCCCCAAGCTCGCGGGCTTCAGAGTGCCCGATGATACTGTATTTCACACCCAAATCAGCCAGCTGGGCCGGAGAAATTTGCCCGGTGCGAGCGCCCATTTCTTCCCAAAACAAATCCTGGGCGCCAAATTTTATTTTCACTTTTTTATTGAGCCAAATCAGATGCTCTAAATAGACAGCGGGAGGGCAGAGTACAATATCGACCTTCTCAAACTTGCCCGCGACCTTTTTTATTCCAGAAAAAATATTTTCCGCCTCTTTCACGCTAGGCGGATTCATCTTCCAGTTACCAATTATGAGCTTTTTCATTGCTGGATTATAGCACGCTAAAATAAATTAGGAATTTATGTCTTGCACCCATGTCCACTCCATCTCCCGTAAATGCTTTAGATACTGGTCATCCATACGGATATAACACCCATCGATAAATCCCGAGTAGCCATTTCCATCAGAACCCGACTGCGCTTCGTTTTCACAAAGACTATCTCTATATCCTTGCCATTTTTCGTTCAACTCTTTCATCAGCCGAGGAACTTGGATTATAGGAAGGTTGGAAGGCAAAGGTTCATTGTTCGTAATGTAGTCATTTTTTGCATTTAAAATAGCCGCGGGCAATCGAGACTGTATAGATCCATACAGATTTTTTATTTCCATATCTTTTTGCGCAAGCACTCCGCCAAGGCAACCTTTCCCCGAAGATTCATCGGAGTACATAAAAACTTTTTCACAAGGAGAGGTGGCTTCGTCTTCCGAAGAAATTTTTGCTTGTTGCACTACTGATAAATAGCGATCTGCAACCTGTGGATTTGTCTGGTGCATCACATCAAATGAATACACGACAAACCCTCCGACTAAAAACGCCACTATGCTAAAAATTCCAGATTTAATATCCATTTGATTATTTGATTAGTTTGCCATTTGAATCATATGTATTAATCTCACCTTTTTTTATTGGAATATTTTCGCCATGAAAAATGTGAGCGTCTTTGCCGTCTTTTGTCTGATCTATGTCTAGGCCATAAAGCGACCCTTCCCCATTTCCGACCACTTGATAAGTAAATTTATCATGCGGGAATAGAATGAGAACTGCCTCTTTTTCCGGATCATAGTATGAGTTTTCAATATTGTTCAAAACTTTTCCATCCACAAGGCCGGTTATATTCCCTTTCGAATCGACAACCGTAAGATCAACCGGGCTGTGAATTTTTATTTCTAATTTATTTGCGTCGGCCGTCGCCAGTTTTTCGATCAAGAGATCGTTGTCATTATACACATGGCCTGCAAAATATGTGGAGAGTGCAGATAATTTTTGAGAGACATTCAGCATATAGTGGATATTTGGATTTAATGTGGCACCATTGTATCCCCAAACCGCTTTTACCCTCATCAAATCATTGCATGTGTACGTGAGCCCGCCGATTATCACTGACACCGAGCACGGATGTTGCCAGACATGCCCATACTTTGATTGTAAAACCGCGAGTCCGTCTTTTATATTTGCAAAAATCGACTGAGTGGTGTTTGCATACTGAAGATATTTCGAATTTGCCGGATTGTGATCATAGAAATCGTAGGGTTTTTGAAGATTGTTATAAGTGCTGGTATTTTGGTAGCATTTTTTGTATTCGTCCGTGGCTACTTCTTTGCATTTTTTTAAACGCACATCACTGGCAATTCCTCTCGGATCGTTTGAATTTGAAGTATAGCTATGCCCAGGCTGTTCATTTTTGTGCGCATCGAAAGTCACCTGTAAAATTCCGTGGCCATAATCAAAAGAAACATTTTTATTGTTGAAATAAGGTCCATCCTCTTGCGCAGTTATCGCCATAATTAATTCTTGGGAGAAAAAAGCATTCGCTAAGGTAGAAATAGTATTTACGTGATCATCAGCACTGTACAGAGAGGGTATGGTGTTATTGTTTGTAAAATAATTATTGATCGCATTCAAAATATTTTGCTTCCGGAAGTTAAGCGGGTTTGTTCCATTCCCATCATATGGGTGTGCAGAAATAGTCTGATAATTAATTTGCTGAACTTGATCGTAAGGCAAGTACGAGACGCTTCCATTGTCCGGCCCGGATGGCATCCACATGATCGATCCGTCGGTCGGATCTGAAACTTGATACCATCTATATCCATCAGCTATTACAGGCAATCCTTGCGCATCAAATTTTGCCTCAATATGCACCACCCAATCATTAGGCAATGTTTTTACCAAAGTGCTCGATGTCGTCGGCTGTTCATAAAGAAAAGCTTTCCCGCCCGGATAGTTGGTTATTGAGGAATAGAAATATGCAGGAGAAGAGTTGAATGGTCCGCTTGTAAGCCACGAACTAAAATCTATTCCGTCCGAAACATTATCACCTAGTCCCAGTGGATTGGAAGTGCTATTTTGTGGCCCAGATGCGTCTCCCCACCAATTGTTTTGCATCAAAACAGGTGCGGAAATATGCGATTCGGCTCCGAAAAGTGAGTTGCCGTAAATAAAATTGTTGGAAATAGAGAAATTAGCTTGAGCTGAGCTAAATTCAAATCCCTTAGTGTTATTTTTTATTTCAGATGAAGTTATAGTTATGGAATCTGGATTCTGACCAAAACTTGAGCTATAATTTGAAACGCCGACGCCCGCAAAACCGGAAACTGTAGAGCCCGACATGTTCAAAGTTCCATGTCCAAACACAGAAACTGCATTATTAGTGCCATTTAATATTTGACTATTGGTTATGTTTAAAGAAGCGTCACTGTAGACTTCAACTGCATCAAACAAGACAGAGCTATTTTGGACTGATAAGTTGTTGCAAGCAGCAACAGCTCCTGAAAAAACATTGAAAACGGAGGTGGCCCCAGATGAATTTGTTACTGAAATATTATTACAAGAAAATATAGTATTAGTTCCAAAAATATCAATGGCATCATGTCCGTTCATGCCATCTATAGAAGAGTCAGAAACTGACATAGTTCCTCCCCCATAAACAACTATTGCCGATCCAGATGTAATTGCTGATATATCGAGACTATTCGCTGTCAAGGAAGCGCCGTCGTACACATCGATCGCATCTCCGTCTATATTTTGGAATTTCGCGTTTGTTAAATTCGCAACAGAACCTTGGTCAAGCACAATGCCCTGCCCATTATCCTGCATAGTAAAATGAGAGAAGGTGATACCATTAACACCAGTTAGATAGATACCGTTATTTGAATGTAAAATCTTTATATAGGAGAGATTTCCTGTTGATCCATTTTGAAAATCTAATCCACCCCATGTTCCACCTTGCAACAATGATGTAAAAACAACACTGTTATTAGCCACGCCCAAAGCATTAAGAACACCAAAAACTGTCAAATAACATCCTGCGTCAAATTTTACCGTAACCCCTGGATCAATGGTTAATGCAACCCCACTTTGTACTCCTATATTATTAGAAATAATGTATGGGCTACCAGACAAGTCCCACGTAGTATTTACAGTTAGATTACTAGAAACATTGGTTGAGGCATGCGTATGAAAAACTGAGATAAAAAATAAGAATAAAATTAACAATACATAGCTAGAAATATGCTTAAATGTATTCATGCCCATAATTGTAGCAGTTTAATTAATACAAACAAATCATTGAGTCTCTTTCCATGAATTTACTGAGTAGGAACCAGAAGGGCCAGAAGTGAAGTTTATATTTGCCAAACCAGAGTCGTAGGTAACCACTGTTGATCCGGAGAGATTTAAAGAATAGGCAGTAGCTTCTTTAGCGCTAGCCGAGCCGGAGAAATAAAGCGAGCCTTGTTGAGCGTTGAGCACCACTGAGCCAGCAGAACCGCTAATATCTATCGCGGCATTATTGGTTGGAGTACAACTCGTATCGTTTGGACAAGCGCTGTTTGTAATGAAAAGAATATAACTGCCGGTTTGACCGGTACCATTGAGCTGTCCACTGCCACCGAGATTCAAGTATTTGTCTGCGATCAAAATACCGCTCGTATTTCCGTATGTTGTATTATCTAAAACAATTTTTGCCGAACCAGAAACATCCACATAGCCGGTCACATACACTGTGCCGGTGAGTTTGAGTGTACCACTGCCGCTGACTATCAGGTTGCCGACAATTTTTTTAGGGCCAAAAGAAGAGGTGGAGGAGCCGGAGACAGTGTAGTTTCCATTGTAAACTCCACCGGTCGTAGCATCGCTCTCCCACTGCGCAATGTTCGCATCGGAAATCGGATAGCCGATAGGCGATGGATCAGCTTGCGAAGTATTGCAGGATTTATTATTACCCGAACCGGTTTGGCAATATAGAGTACCGGTAACTTTTGAATTATTAACGGTGTGAGCGGAGGCGTTTCCGCCTATAGTAAAACCTTGAGCGTACGAGCCAGAGATAGTGGAAGTGTATCCGCCCAAATACACTTTGAAATAGTAATCTAAGCCTGAAGGAGTGGTGTTGTTCCATGTGCCGCCTTGCTGTCCAATTTTTCCAACACCGTTTGCGTACCCGCCCGATGACGCGCCAAGAATATAGTAGTTTGATGCGGATGTAGACGCATCCACCACCAGCCAGTAGGTAGTGCTCGCATTCATGAGGGTTTTTGGCAATACCACATCTACCCAGCCATACGAAGTGGTCACAAGCGATGCAGGAAGAGTCGCTGAATCATATACCGTAGTGCCAGGAGAGCCTCCATTGTCATTTACTATTTTAATCGTCGCATTAGAAGGCGCGCCGTTCTTTTTTATGTAAAGAGAAATTTTATTCATCGGCCCGTCGACAGAAACTTGAAAGCTCTGCGTGGCGTCCTGGGTGGCGCTCGCATTTCCAAAGCTCACATTGTTTGAGGGAGTACCGGAGCCGTTTGTTTGGTCGGCCGAAAGCGCAGCGCTGTTGGCGGCAATGGTTGCTCCAGTAATAAATGGCGAACCCGATCCAGTGATATTGCCATTGGTATACACATTGCCGTTTATTCCCGAAGAGCCCGAGAGATTTATGCCTCCCTCGCCGGCCTGCATTCCGTAATTGAACGAAACGCCAGCTCCAGTGCTGATCTGTATGTCCACCTTGCGATTGTGGCCATCGCCCGAACCTAAAGAAGAAATATCTTTTTGCCCGCCGGCGATATCGGTGATAGTGGTCACTGCGGTTTGAGTGCCGAGCACGATGGTTTCGCTCGAAGAAATCTGTCGGCTGGTTTTTATACGATAGTAGGCGTCTTCTACCCCAGATTCGGATACGAAATAGGCTTGGCGCGAAGAAATCATGGCGCTAGCGATACGAAATTCACGAGTGACGGGGGTGACTATGGTAAGCACTATGGATAGAGAAACAAAAAGAAAGAAGATGACCGAAATCATCATAGCTTGGCCACTTTGCGAGTTGTACTTTTTCTTAAATTCGTAATTCGTAATTCGTAATTTCATAATTGTTTATTAATAGCTTCCGCGCATGATTATTGAATCATAAAAAGTCTCGGTCGCCCCCGATGGTGAGCGCAAATCTTTTATGGAAATCGTTATTTTTATAGCCGTCTCGGTGCCGATGGTGATTTGGTTGAAAACCAAATCGGTGACTTGCGAATTTCCGCCGGTTAGATTGCCAGAGAGAGAGCCATTTTCATATAACTGCAAAGCATTACCAGAAACCGTAAAGCGCACCGTCTTTGCCGTTCCTGATTGGTCGGTGGTATTTAAAGTTATGTCTCCTTTGGCCCCACCGATAGCACCAGTGGTGATAGCCGATACCGAAATCGCTCCGCGCACTTCGCGGCTCATGCGCTCCATGGCTGAAAATCCATTTTCTTGCAAATCGCGATTAGTGCGCGAAGCCGAAAAAGATTTCATGGTCACGATGAGTGAGTTTATCACGGCGATAGAGAGCAATGAGAAAATAGCTATGTAGACAACTATCTCAATCAAAGAATAGCCGCGTTTAAAATTCGTAATTCGTAATTCGTAATTCGTAATTTTAAAGATTTTTTTCATTTAATTAAAAATATTGGAAATATAAAATGGTAAAGTCCGCGTGGTCGTACTCGCGCCATATGGATATGAAACCGTCACGGTTATTTTTTTTGTGCCGGAATCAAGGGTGCCGCCCGAAGTAGTAATGTCATCATTCGCATCCCTATTTACATTGGCCACAGTGATAGTACGAGTGAAAACACCAATAGTAGATGAAGTGGTAGTCAAAGACCAAGCCGAACCGCTCCAGGAAAGATAGTATGTGGAAGAAGTAGAAAGGCCGGTGATATTTGTCCATGCGCCATCTCGGATCATTTTCACTGCTTCGGCGCCTTCTTCTAAAAGAAAGCCTGCTTCAGTGGAATAAAGAGATTTTTTAGAAAGCTCGACCGACTTTTGGGCGACAGAAACGAATGCAAAGAGTGAAACAGAGATGATAGAAGCCGCGACTATGACATCCACGAGCGCAAACCCTGTTTTTGTTTTTAGAAATTTTCGCATTTAAAATTTATTCTAGTTGGCGCTCACGACTCCGGGTTTGGTGATAGTTATCGTTCTAGTTTTTGTCGCATCAGATGACAGTTGTACAGTAATTGTACCATATTGATTCGTATCACCGTACAAACGATTGAAAATAATATCACTCCCAGCGCCATTTAGACTGATAGAAGAAAGGGTCACCGCCGAGGAAATCGGCACGACCACATTTCCCGATGCGCCAGAGGAATAAGAAGATCCGGAAAATAGCGTCATGGCGCTCGAAGTAAAGTGCACACCCCACGAAAGCTGGCTGTCGCCCGCTAAAGTATTCGAATGCGCGCGATTTATGAGCGAGACCACATCGTCAGCGGTATCTTTCAGCGCTTGTTGATTGCGATACGAGGAAATACTTCCGACGGCTATAGCCGCTAAGACGCCGATGGTAGCAATAGCGATCAAAATCTCTATCGCGCTTATACCTTTTTTATTTTTCAAAAATTTTTTCATTTAATTTATGCTGTCCATCAATGAATAAAGCGGTTTGATCATCGACACAGCGAAAAATCCAACTGCGGCACCGACCACGAGCATCAGCACCGGCTCGATGATGGTGGAAAGATTTTTAGTCTTGTTGTCTACTTCGCCTTCAAAAAACACCGCGATGTCGTTTAGCATCTGCGCCAGCTTGCCCGTCTCCTCGCCCACCTCCACCATCTCGCCCACCATGATCGGGTACAAGTGCGGATTCTGTTTAAAAATTTCCGACAATGTTCCACCTTTTTCGACCGCGGTGATGCCTTTGTTCATGGTTTCTTTATAGTAGCGATTGCTCAAAACTTCTTTAGTGATCTCGAGCGATTTGGTCATGGCCACCCCAGAGGACAGGAGCGAGGAGAGAGTACGGGCCATACGAGCGGTGTTCATCTCGCGGATCATACCCCCGATCATCGGCAAGCGCACGGTCACAAAATCCAAATATTTTTGGGTAAACTTTGATTTGAAAAAAGTAACCATGCCGAAAATCAAGAGTCCTATAATGCCGAGGAAAATAAAAGTGTGTCCAGAAATAAAATCAGATACAGCGATGATAAGCTTAGTCGAACCTGGCAGAGGAACTTGCAAATCTTTAAATGTTTTCAGGAGTGTGGGTATAACAAAGATAAACATGAGTATGGCGATGATGCCGATAGCAGTCATGATGATGGCTGGATAAGTCATCGCACCTTTTACTTTTTTTGTCAGCGCGTAATTCTTGTCTAAAATTATACCCACTTCGGTTAGTGACTGAGCGAGCGAGCCAGATTCTTCGCCGGCGCGTACCATGGAGACGAAAATTTTAGAAAAGATTTTTGGATACTTGGCCATCCCGCCTGAGAGTGTGCCACCGTGATTGATTTCTTCTATCAAACCGGTTAGAACTTTTTTAAATGTTTTATTTTTGGTTTGCTTTTCGAGTACTGCGAGCGCGCGATAGAGAGAGAGCCCAGCAGTAATCATGCCAGCCAAGTTCTTGGTAAAAATTATTTTCTCGTGCAGTTTTACTCCGCCAAAAATCGCCCCACTATTCAAGAATTTTAAGGCCGACTGCATCATCTTTGCCCCGCTGCCCACCTCGGCGATAGAAATGACCGCAAAGCCTTCCGCCCGCAATTCCTTCGAAGCCGAAAACCTGTCGGCCGATTCCATCACGGCCTCCACCACTTTCTTATCCTTATCTTGTGCTTTATATTTGAATTGCATTATTCTGAAACTACTCTCAATACTTCCTCCGTCGTTGTAATTCCCTGCACGGCTTGGAAGATGCCGTCTTCGATCATCGTCATCATGCCTTCGGCTTTGGCCTGCTTTTCCAATTCGTCTTGGGCTGAACCTTTTAGGATTAATTCTTTAAGCGCGGTAGACATTTTCAATACTTCGTGGATGCCCACGCGACCCGAGTAGCCATCGGGCGATTCTTCACTCTTTTTTCCACGGTAAAACGGCACCTTGTCCCACGTATCTTTCTCGCCGATTATTTTTTCATCTTTCAAAATTTTAAGCATGCGGTCTAGGTCTACAATATTGCCGAGCGCTTTCAATTCCGCTGGAGTCATAAAATATTTTTCCTTTGTATTGGTGAGTTTGCGCACCAAACGCTGGGCGATGATGGTTTTAATAGTCGAAACGATTAGAAATGCTTCCGCGCCCATGTCGATCATGCGCGGGATGGCACCTGCAGCCGAGTTCGTGTGGATGGTCGAGAGCACGAGGTGCCCAGTGAGCGAAGCATTGATGCCCAAATCCAAAGTTTCCTTGTCGCGGATTTCTCCGACCATCACGATGTCTGGGTCTTGGCGGAGCAAGGTGCGCAAGCCGTTGGCAAAGGTCAGCCCGATTTCCGGTTTTACCTGCGTTTGGTTTATGCGCGTCATCTGGTATTCGATCGGGTCTTCCACGGTAGAAATATTCACGTCGGGAGTATTCAAAATATCGAGCATAGTGTAGAGCGTTGTGGTTTTTCCGCTTCCAGTCGGGCCGGCGGCCAAAATCATGCCGGTTTTCGACTTCATGGCTTCGTGAATGCGCTCCAAACTCTCACCATGAAAGCCTAAACCTTCTAAAGTATAGCCATGGCTATTTTCTTTAAGTACGCGCATGACCGTTTTCTCGCCGAAGTACGTCGGCAATGTAGACACACGGAATGAAACCTGGTCGGCATCGGTAGTGATTTTAAATCGGCCGTCTTGGGGCAGTCTTTTTTCATCGAGTTTCAAATTGGCCAGCACTTTTATACGCGCGGTGATGCCGGGAGCCGTGTCTTTGGGCAAGACCATGGCGTCGTGCAAGATGCCGTCGATACGATAGCGCACGATTAGTGAATCTTCTTCGGGTTCGATGTGTATGTCGGATGCATTTTGCAAAATGGCGTGCGAAATGAGAGTATCCACAATTTTCACCACCGGCAAATCTTCCGCTAAATCTTTCAATTCTTTTTCACTCTCGGGGCCCGAGCCGGAATTGTCGGCTACAGTTTTGAGCGTGGCCGATTCTTTTTGAATAATGTCATCGAATTCAGCTTGCAAACTTTTTTTGTACTGCGCGAGCGCTTCTTTGATAGAAGCGGCGTCGGTCAAGCGCGGTAAAATTTTCAAACCAACTTTTTTCTTTATAAAGTCGATCGTCGGTAAATCATCGAAGTCGAGCATGGCCACCTCCAAGCCGTCTTTGTCTTTTTTATAAGCGATAATATTATTTTTGCGCGCGATCGGCTCGGGAATCATCGAGAGGATTTCAAAATCTATTTTCTCCCCCGAGAGCGACACGAATGGAATACCAAGCACATAAGCCTGCATTCGGCGCAAATCTAATTCAGAAATTTTCCCGTCAGACACCAGTACATCGCCGAGTGGCTGGCTTGTGTCGGCTGCTTTTTTTTCAGCTGAAGAAATATCCGACTTGCCAACCAGGCCGGATTCTAAAATAAATTTTTTAAGTTGATCATCTTTGATCTGCATTGATTAAATTATATCACGCGCAAAACAAAAATTCTCCGCATCTGCGGAGAATTTTTGTTTACTTTAATTTAGAAAATTTTTATTCCCAATCGATTTCAACTGTACCAGGACCTCCAGCACCTCCGTTTGGAGCTTGTCCAGAAGGAGACCAGGTACAAATACCATCACCTCCATCACCTCCGTTATAAGTAGAGCTCGAAGTTCCTGCTACGTGTTGGGCATTTGGAGGAGTAGTAGAAACTATAAAACCTGGACCATATATACCCCCCGCTCCCCCACCGCCGCCACCAGAACCTTGAACTAGGACAGTCCCAGTAGAATTGCTAATCGAACTAGTTCCACCAGAAGATCCGGTTGGAGATCCATTTGGACATGTTGTTCCAGGTGAGCCACAAGCTCCTGACTGGTAAGCATTTCCAGAACCACTAAAGGTAAGACCGGAACCGCCGTTTCCTCCATGGCCTACAGAAATAGTATAAGTAGTAGGAGAATTGGTATTAACAAATTGAGATATTGTATTTTGATTACCACTACTACCAGCACCTCCACTCTCTGTTATGCTGCAAGTATAATTATTTTTAGCACGGCATCCATAATTTCCGTCTAGTGGCCCTCCAAACATACCACTGCAAAGGG
>CALRBJ010000012.1 GCA_943354205.1 Candidatus Nomurabacteria bacterium | reverse complement strand
GTTTGAATTGTTCCCTTAAGTGGGGTAACGAACGCAACCCTCGTCGTGTGTTATATTTGTCACGCGAGACCGCCCAGAACTTTGAACATAAATTTTTATTTGTGAGCAAAGTTCTGGGAGGAAGGAGAGGATGACGCCAGGTCAGCATGTCCCTTTGATATCCTGGGCTACACACATAATACAATGGGCACTACAACGCGTTGCGACGGGGCGACCCTGAGCTAATCGTAATAAAAGTGTCCTAAGTTCGGATTGGAGTCTGCAACTCGACTCCATGAAGTTGGAATTGCTAGTAATCGCAGGTCAGCTAAACTGCGGTGAATACGTTCTCAAGTCTTGTACTCACCGCCCGTCAATTCAAGGGAGCCGGGAGTACCCAAAATCTCTACATTTGTAGGGCCTACGGTAAGCTCGGTGACAGGGAATAAGTCGTAACAAGGCACGGGTAGCGGAAGCTGCTCGTGGAATAATTCAATTTGAACAATCTTTGATTTATCAAAGTTATTGTGTCGATATCGTGTATTCCAATTGGATACATGATGGACTAAACATATCGTCCTAAAATATGTTGACCGGAGGGAAAGACCCCAGAACGGAACAAAATAAAGAATAGTAATCAAAAAAACCACCTGCAAGGGTGGTTTTTTTGATTTGCGTTTTTAAAAATATTTTCATGTTAAAATATAAAGTATGACTAGCAGAAAAAAACTTATTGTTTTAATTGTGGTTCTGGCTATATTTTGGATTATCGCCTCGGCTCTTTTAAAATTCATTACTTCACCCCAGGGTATCGCTTCCATCGAGCTTGCTGCGCCGTCTACTATTGATATTTCCCATGTGCAAATAGGGGGTACTGTAATTACAGCCGAAACTGTAGTTTCTGAGGCCAATCACAACAGCGGTCTATCCGGCCGAGATGGTTTAAATGCTGGCACAGGCATGCTTTTTGTCTTTGAAAAGCCTGCATTATATGGCTTTTGGATGAAAGACATGCATTTTCCGATAGATATAGTCTGGCTCGATGAAAATTATAAAATAACGACTATAAAAGAGAGTGTCAAACCAAGCTCATATCCTACAGTTTTTTACCCATTGAGACCTTCCAAATATACCCTCGAAGTATCTGATGGAACGGCCAAGATGAATAATTGGAAAGTGGGAGACATTGCAAAAATTTTACCGTAGAGTGCTTTAAAGCAAGCGCTTCCCACCGGCGCTCTTTACATAAAAAAAATTATGTATCGCTCCTAAAAAAAAGTTAGTTTTCCACATTTTATTTTTTCTTTTAGGAGTAAAATAAAAATACTATGACAGTCAGACTAATTAGAAAAAGAAATAACAATCTCGTTCCGTTCGATCGTAGTCGTATCGAGGTGGCCATGCGTGGGGCTTACACCGATGTCGGTGTCGTCATCTCTTATCTGGAACTCTCCGCGATGTGCGATGGCATCATTTCAGAAATAAAAGATTCTTTTGTGGGTCGTGTGGCCACAGTAGAAGATATCCAGGATTTAGTGGAAAAAAGCATTATAAATAAAGGCGATTTAGAAGTAGCCCGAGCCTTTATGGCTTACCGTATGGAGCATGCTATGCTCCGTGAAGAGCGCAAAAAGGACCTCCTTCGTCGTATTGAAAAAGGTGATATCAATATCAAAAAGCGCGATGGTTCGCTCGTGCGTTTCGATATGTCGCAAATCCGCGAAGCGGTGGCCAATTTTTGCCGTGGGCACGAAAAGGTCTGTGACATCGACGAAATCATCGAGGCGGCCAAATTAAATATTTTCGATGGCATCTCGACGAGTGAAATAAACAAAGCCGTCACCATGGCCATGAAGAGCCGCATCGAGCGCGACCCGGCATTCTCATTTATCTCGGCAAGATTTTTGATAAACGATTTATACAAAGATGTCATCGGTATAAATGAATATCATCCTGACTTCAAACAAACACACAAAGAATTTTTTGAGAAGAAAATTCGCCAAGGGGTAGAAGTGGGCAGGGTAGACGCTCGCATGCTCGATTTTGATTTTGAAAAGCTCTCGAGTGCCCTGGTGCCAGAGCGCGACACTCTTTTCAACTATTTGGGCGCCCAAACACTCTATGAAAGATATTTCTTGCGCGATTCCAACCAAAAGCACCTTGAAACCCCACAATATTTCTGGATGCGCATCGCCATGGGCCTCTCACTCCTAGAAGAAAACAAAACCGAAACCGCGATAGAGTTTTACAATACTATTTCACAGATGCTCTATGTGCCTTCCACTCCGACTCTCTTCCACTCAGGCACTAGCCACCCGCAAATGAGCTCGTGCTATCTCTCGACGGTAGAAGACAATCTCGCGCATATATTCAAAGTCGTCGGCGACAATGCCCAGCTCGCAAAATATTCCGGCGGGGTGGGAAATGATTGGACAAATATTCGCGCGACCAACTCTTTGGTTAAAACCATAAACACTGGTAGCCAAGGTGTGATTCCATTTTTGAAAGTTGTAGATGCTACCACTGCATCTATCAATCGCTCGGGCAATCGCCGCGGCGCCACTGCGGTATATTTGGAAACATGGCATTATGACATAGAAGAATTTTTGGATTTGAGAAAAAATACTGGCGACGACCGCCGCCGCACGCACGATTTGAATACTGTAAACTGGATTCCCGATTTATTTATGAAGAGGGTAGAGGAGGATGGCGAATGGACTCTTTTCTCGCCAAATGAAGTTTCTGATCTGCACCATATATACGGCAAAAGGTTTGAAAGCAGGTATGCAGAATATGAACAAATGGCGCGCGAAGGCAAAATCGCTCTCTATAAAACTATCAAAGCAAAAGATTTGTGGCGCAAAATGGTAACCATGATTTTCGAAACTTCTCACCCATGGTTTACCTTTAAAGATCCATCCAATATCCGCTCTCCTCAAGACCACATGGGCGTGGTGCACAATTCCAACCTCTGCACTGAAATTACCTTGAATACTTCTGCCGAAGAAACTGCCGTATGCAATTTGGGCTCCATAAATATGGTGCGCCATTTTGAAGGCACCGCGATCAATAAAGAATTGATGGCAAAAACTATAAAGACCGCCATGCGCATGCTCGATAATGTGATAGATATAAATTTCTATCCGACCAAAGAAGCAGAAACATCGAACCTTCGTCACCGTCCAGTGGGCTTGGGCATCATGGCGCTTCAAGATGTGCTCTATCGTATGGATTTGCCATTTGATTCCGTTGAAGCCGTAAATTTCTCCGACGAGATGATGGAATTTATTTCCTACAATGCGATTTTAGGCTCATCACTCCTCGCCAAAGAAAAAGGCACCTACTCGAGTTATAAAGGTTCAAAGTGGGATCGCAATCTTTTCCCGATCGACACTCTCTCGATGATGGAAGAAGAGCGTGGAATACAAACGGGTATCGACAAAGGTTCATCACTCGATTGGACTCCTGTGCGCGAGAGTGTAAAAAAATACGGCATGCGCAATTCCAATACCATGGCCATAGCGCCGACCGCGCACATCGCCAATATTTCCGGCTGTCTTCCTTCCATCGAACCTATTTATAAAAATCTTTATGTGAAATCAAACTTTAGCGGAGAATTTACTGTGGTAAACTCTTTCCTCGTCGCCGATTTGAAAGAAGTAAATCTGTGGAATAAAAATATTTTAGACAAAATAAAATATTACGATGGTTCCATCCAAAATATCTCTGAAATTCCAGAACACATTCGCGCAAAGTACAAAGAAGTGTTTGAAATTTCCCCTGATTGGGTCATCCGCCATGCTGCTTACCGTGGCAAGTGGATAGACCAGTCGCAATCCATAAACCTATTTACGAAGAGCGACAGCGGTAAATTTATTGGCGACATGTATATGAATGCCTGGAGGAGCGGTCTCAAAACCACCTACTATCTGCGAACCCTCGCTGCTTCTTCCACTGAAAAAGCTACTATTGATATAAACCAAGCATTCAAAGATATTCCAGCTCCAGCCGAATCTATCGTCATCACCGACACCGAAAAGCCCAAAGTGTATGTATTTACTGATGAGAGTTGTGAGAGCTGCCAATAGCCCGGGTAAATGTAAATATTTAAAGATTTAAAAATAAATTCAAATGTCTAATGTAAAAAAAACAATATTAAATTCCTCCGGCACGGATCCAAACAAGATTTTGCCGATGAAGTATAAATGGGCGCGCGAGCACTATAAAAAGGGTGTGGCGAACAACTGGACCCCGGAAGAGGTAAACATGCAGAAAGATTTGGAGACTTGGAAAAACCCAAACATTCTTTCCGAAGACGAGCGCCGTTTAATCATTTGGAACATGGGCTTTTTCTCTACTGCTGAATCTCTCACGGCCAACAATATCGTGCTAGCTATTTATCGCCACATCACCAATCCTGAATGCCGTCAGTACTTGCTTCGCCAAGCATACGAAGAAGCCGTACACACCGACACTTTTATTTATTGTTGCGACACACTTTCGATCGCGCCCGACGAAGTGTACAACATGTACATGACCATTCCATCGATAAAAGCAAAGGACGATTTTGTGGTCGATATGACCAAATCTATTTTCGATGTCAATTTCAAAACTGATTCAAACGAAAACATCCAGCGTTTTGTGCACGACTTGGTGTGCTACTACATCTTCATGGAAGGTATATTTTTCTATGCTGGCTTTGTGATGATGCTTTCATTCCTCCGTCAGAATAAAATGACCGGTGTGGGCGAACAATTCCAATACATTTTGCGCGACGAATCAGTGCACTTGGCCTTTGGCGCAGATCTGGTGAACACCATCATCGAAGAAAACCCAGAAATTTGGACGGCAGAATTTAAAGCAAAAATTACTGAAAACATAAAGCGTTCAGTACAATTGGAATATGAATATGCTAAAGACTGTTTGCCTAGAGGAATACTCGGGTTGAATGCCGAAGCTATTCATGAATATATAAAATATATCGCCGACCGCCGCTTAGAGCGCATTCATTTACCAAAAGTGTACAATGCCAAAAATCCATTTGAATGGATGAGCGAAATCGCCGATTTGAAAAAAGAAAAAAACTTTTTTGAGACCAGAGTTACAGAATACAAGCAGGGAGGCATGCTTTCGTGGGATTAGCTAAAATCAAAGTCCCCCTTTCGGGGGACTTTTTCGTTTTCTCCTCCCCTGACAAGGGGAGGTTGGGAGGGGTTTTAAGCCATCGCTGGTTTATAAATCGCTCTTGCGAGCACTACTATGCCGAGTATTATCAGGGCTAGTATGAGCCATCCGATGATAGATGATGGCAAGAATGAATCACCGAATATAGCCGAAGCAGTCAGTGAGCTTTTAGCATCGTTTGTCTTTGTTTTGTTCGGAGTTACGCCACTTGAAGAAGTATGAGTGGTTGTGCCGGTAGAAACTACGGTTGCGCTTTTTGTCTTGAAGCTTTCTATATTTCCTTTGTGTACGCCGTATGCATTTACTGCCACAGCGCGGTAGAAATATGTGGTGTTAGCGGAAAGATTTGTGAGGGTAGTGTAGAAAGAAACAGAAGAGTAATTTCCGAGATTTTGCACGGGAGTAGTGTTGTACAAAGTATTTGCACTAGTGCCCCATTCGAAGTACCCAGTAGTATTTACAGTATTTGAAGCTATAACTACTCCATTTAACACAGCTGTATTTTTATTTATTTCCGTAGCGGGAGATGTATAAGCAGAGGGAGCGCTGTATACAGGAGGTATAGTACCGCCACCAGTATTTGTACCACCGTTCCCATTTCCACCATTGTTAGAATTTGGAATCACAGAGATTGTTATTGTCGCTGGGCTAGCAGTATTGTTTGGTCCAGAAGCAGTCAGGGTGAAAGAAGTGTTTGTATAGAGCACGCCTGTATATGCAGTGCCGGTAGTCGCTGTTTGAATTCCGATATTTGAGATCGCGACATGGTCACAATTTCCAGATGTAGCATAAGAGAGTGTGGAAGAGAATCCGTAGTTTACAGTTTGCGGGTTTGCAGTAAAACTATTTATCACGCATTGTGTGGGAGTTGCTGGAGCGGAAGGTGTGGTGAAAGAAATTATCGGAGAACCGTGCACGATGCCGGCAGAGTTTTTAGCCGCGATGCGGTAAAAGTAAGTTGTGTTTGGAGACACAGTGATAGTGTCAGTTGTATTTCCAAAAGTTGTTCCTTGGTTTACAGATGTTGTCACAGACCCGAGAGCGTTTGTCGTGCCGTACTCAAACCAAGTGTAAGTGTTTGAACCATTTGAATTATAAAATCCTTTTAGTGTCGCATTCTGATAAGTCACAGAAGTTTGCGCCAAAGTCATGACTGTAGGCATCTGATAAGCGGGTACTAGAAAAGAAAGAGTAAGTCCATGCGCAACTCCACCAGCAGAAATTCCCATTGCGCGGAAATAAACTGTCGTGCCGGGAGTGACGGAAATAGTTTGGTGGAAATTATTTGCTCCATCGCCTGGTTCGGTGATAGAAGGAGTAGATTGTCCAAGCGATGGGGAAGTACCATAGTCGAACCATACATCAGTATCGTTTCCACCCGCATTGTAAAATCCGTTTAGTGTAACTGAAGTTTGAGAAACCACGCTTGGGGCGAGAGTTTGCACAGTTGGAGCAGAAGCCAGAGCTATGCTTGAAAAAGCCAAGAAAGCGATTAGGCCTAGGGCGACTGTGATTAGTTTATTTATTTTTGTGTTCATAAATTTATTCATATAAGGGTATTCTATCATAATAAAGCATATCTGTCAAGCACTTGATATTTACACCATTCAGACGTTGCAGTCATCGATTTATTGCATAGAAAAAACCTCGCTTTTGACGAGGTTTTTTCATGTTTTTGGTTTGTACCTATAAGCCGAATTCTGTAATAGGCAGGCATTTATCTGGGAGTATTGTTGCCAATACCCTCTAGCGACACTCTTCGATTACTCGAAGCACGGTCTTGCACTCACGTAAGGATTTAGCCGTTTCAGCCGGACTTAACCGGGTCGTTTCTGCTCGCACCTCTAGGATTGCTCCCGACGGGTATTGCCCGCTACGCGCTCCCGATTGCTCGGGATAAGTGTTCGGACTTTCCTCTCCTCAACCAAAGTCGTGGAGCGACTGCCCAGTACAAACCTCGCCTACAATAGCACAAAGCCATAAAAAGCTCAATTTCATGTAATTTTTACCAAGTATAATCGTCAAAATAGGTAGATATTTCAAGCTCATTTTAGCATTGACAAAGAGGTCAAAATATGCTATTATTGAGCCAGAATAAAAACAATCAAAATTTCTTTAACAAAATTCAATTCACAAAAAAACAAAAAACAAAAACGAATGAAAAAACTGTTTTTCTGCATGATGCTAATCGCATCAGCAAACCTGTTCGGGGACAAGGTTCTCGCGCAGACTATCAACACAGATTCGGTAAAAGTAATTTCTTCGAATCAAAGTGTTGTGTACAGAACTGTCACTGGTCCGGCTTTAAACTGGATCACTCTTGGCTATCCGGTTGGAATGACGATGGATTTTCCCACAGTTAATTCTGCAGCAGGAGTTCATCATTTAACCGATACGATCAATGGCTTCAGCGGACAGAACTGCTGGGTTGTTGCAAAAGTTGACAGCATTGGAACTACAATTCTCGGTGACACTATTTTCTTTACCGTTACCACTAGTACCTCTTGGTATCCTGGTGGAAGTGGTGGAGGGAGTTTGCCTGGCGCGAATCCTTCGGTTGAGAATGCTACATTTTTTGCGCTCGATACAACGAGTGTAAAAATTAAATGGCAGGCTCAAACAAACGGCGACACGACATGGAGCTGGGTAGATGTGATAGGTGTGGGAAGTTTCGGCAATCAAACATATTATTCCGGAAGTCCTTGGGACACTGGAGTGATTACGGGTTTGAATCCGAGCACTTTCTACACTGCTTACATTTATGCGTGGGGTATGAGCGGGGGAGATGTTGATACTTTGACATTTACCACTCTCACTCCTCCTCCACCACCTACTCCGCCGACGATTACGATGTTGACGGGAGTGGGAGCGATTCTTTCTGCTAATGTGACGGACACGATCTCTCTGCAGACTGGTCATACGGGAAAAATTTTAAAATATTTCCGTCTGACTCCTGCGGGGCCGATGTTTCCGATCGGTAGCATAACTATCCCATCGACCGGGATTTATTCTGTATCACACACAGGGTTACCAGCGGGCACTATCTATCTGCGAGATTTTATTATTGATTTAGTTTCTAACGATACTGTAACCAATAATCAGCTCGCAGTGACAGTTTTGCCCCAGCCGATCGCTTGCTCTCTGACGCATGTTTCGACTGTGCCCACAATGGACGGTGCAGTAGAGACGATGAATTTAAACAGTGGCATGACCACCATGACTGTGATACCGGTAGTTTATCTGCCGTTCAATGGCTACAGCGTGGGCTATTCGCAAACACCATTCACTTACAACACGGTGGGAAGTTACGTTTATACTTTTACTGGCTATCCCTCGGGATATACTTTCAAGTATAAATTCCGTTATTCAAACGGAGTGAACAGCGATTCAACATCGCTCATCACGGTAACGACTCTCGACACGATGCATTACGGTGCGTGGAACAGCGGAGTAGACAGTTTTGCCACACCAGCTTCGGCCAATTCGATCACTATTTATTTCCGCACAAATGTGTACGGACTATCTGGTACGGTGACTGCCAAGTATGGAACTTCTGCGACAGCGCTTTCAAACAGTATGACGATTGCGCTACCTGCTCTCTATGGAGAACAGCCGCATTCATTCACTTTTGTCAGCAATGTTTTACCAGGAACGACCTACTATGTGCAGATTTGCGATTCAAATGCGCTGAACACTGTGCCGTACTGCTCCGTGATTTCACAGACAGCCACAGCTTCGGTGCCGATCGTATTTGGAATCACCACAGACTCTGCAGTATACAGCGCCGGATCGGAAACGATTTTTGGCACAGTATATCTGCCGGTAGGAACTATTGGCTACCCAAATGTGATTTTGGCGACAGATGCAAACTTTTCAAACACTGTGACCGGAAGCGCGCAAGCTCTTCCAAGCGTTTCAGTGAGCGGAACAGTTGTGAGCATTAGTTTTGCCGGAACCACTTATGGATTGATTGCAAACGCTACTTATTATGTAAAATTCTACGGCCCTTGTTCAAACGGGGATTCGGAGAATGGCACAGCTTTGAGTTTTGTTTACAATCCGACGCAGACCACAGGTATTGGTGAATTGAGTTTAAGCGAAGAGAGTTCATTCCAGGTTTTCGATTTGATGGGCAGGAAAGTGCTTGAAGGGGAGAATTTGAACAAAGGAGCAATCCCCAATTTGAATGATCTACCGGCAGGCACATACATCGTCCGTTCAAAATTTGAAACCAGAAAGGTTCAAGTTTTTCATTAAACATTGATCTTTCCCACACCACAATCCCGCACAGCAATGTGCGGGATTTTTACTTGCATTTATTATTCAAATATGCTAGTATATAGCCGTGAGTGTCAAAGAGATTTGACCTGATTTTCAGAAAATAAGTTCCGCACAAGGCCCCGCGCAAGCGGGGTTTTGTGTTATAATATCCTCGTTATCTTCATCTGTGGCGAGCGATTGCACTCACATAGGAACTTATGTTGGAGCTCGCCTCGCTCGCCTCAAATGCAGACAACAAAAAAACTTTTACATTTCTGTAAAAGTTTTTTAATTTTTTATTTTTAAAATAAAAAATTAGTTATCCACACATTGATCAAAAAAATATTGTAATGTATCACGATATGTTAGATAATTATGTTGATGTTTAGCGATTAAATTTTTTTCGGAAATATTTTTAGATTTTTTGGAAAATTTCAAAAATATTTCTGAGGTCGGCAAATCGTAAACTTCTTATAAATAATTTTATATATAAAATTTTATGGCAGCAAAAAAAAGAAAGGCAGCTAAGAAGGCAAAGAAGTCTTCTAAGAAGAAAGCAAAGAAGAGACAATAATCTTCATTGTTTCTCACAAAAACCCCGCAATAGCGGGGTTTTTGCTTTTATGTTAAAATCACCTTACTTTATGGCATTTTTAGGAATAAAAAACCCATTTAACAAAGGCACGAACGGTCCTACCAGGGCCGATTCTTTGGCTCTCGCCAAGATAAACGAATTAGAACCACGCCTGCAAACTATTTCTGATGCTGATTTAAAAGAAGAATCAAATAAATTAAAAACCAGGCTTTTAAATGGTGAAACAGAGGACGATATTTTGTACGAAGCTTTTGCGCTCGTGCGTGAAGCTTCGCGCCGCACTTTGGGTAAAAGACATTACGATGTTCAGCTCATCGGAGGCATGGCGCTCCACAATGGGAAAATTGCCGAGATGAAAACCGGTGAAGGGAAAACTCTGGTGGCTACACTGCCGGCATACCTAAATGCGCTCTCTGGCAAAGGTGTGCACATAGTGACCGTGAACGATTACCTTTCGATGCGCGATGCCACATGGATGGGGCAGATATACGATGCGCTCGGTCTCTCAGTCGGGGTGATCAATCACGAAGCTTCATATCTATATGACCCGGCACATGTAGAAAAAGATAAGGAGCGCGATGATACCGGCTCTTTTCGGGTGGTGCACGAATTTATGCGCCCATCTAGCCGGCGCGAGGCTTATGCAGCCGATATTACTTATGGCACGAACCACGAATTCGGCTTTGATTACTTGCGTGACAACTTGGTGATTGCTCCAGAACAGATAGTCCAGCGCGAGCATCACTATGCCATCGTGGATGAAATCGACTCTATTTTGATCGACGAGGCTCGCACCCCGCTTATCATTTCCGAGCCGGCAGCCGAGAGCGACGAGCTCTACAAACAGTTTTCTAAAATCGCCATGTCGCTTTCTCGCGATATCGACTATAAGGTAGAAGAAAAATTTAAATCAGCGGTACTTACCGATGCAGGCATTACTCGAGCCGAAGACTTGCTCGGCATCACGAATATTTACACAGAAAAGGGCATCAAATATGTGCACCACTTAGAGACCGCTGTGCGCGCAGCCGCTCTCTTTACCCGCGACAAAGACTACGTGATAAAATCGGGCGAAGTGATCATCGTCGATCCATTTACTGGTCGCCTTCAGCCGGGGCGACGTTGGAGCGACGGCCTGCACCAGGCCATAGAAGCCAAAGAGGGCGTGGCAATACAAAAAGAATCGCGCACGGCTGCTTCTATTACTTTCCAAAATTATTTCCGTTTTTACAAAAAGATTTCGGGTATGACGGGCACCGCTAAAACTTCCGAAGAAGAATTCTATAAAGTATACGGACTCGAAGTGCTCTCGATCCCGACCAATAAACCTTCGAAGAGATTGGATCATACCGATTTGGTTTTCCAAACTGAAAAAGGCAAATGGATGGCTATAGCTAAAAAGGTGAAAGAACTCCGCGATCGTGGAGTGCCGGTTTTGATCGGCACTATTTCGATTGAAAAAAACGAACTTCTTTCGGCTTATCTGACCGATGCTGGTGTGCCTCATACACTCCTAAATGCTAAAAATCACGAGCGTGAAGGCGAGCTCATCGCCCAAGCTGGTCACAAAGGGGGAGTGACGGTGGCTACAAACATGGCAGGTCGCGGTATCGACATTATCTTGGGGGGAAATCCTTCAACTCTAGAGCAATCGGAAGAAGTAAAAAATATGGGCGGGCTCTTTGTGCTCGGTACCGAGCGCCACGAAGCGCGCCGTATCGACGACCAGCTTCGCGGCCGCGCCGGTCGACAAGGCGATCCGGGCGAAACTCAATTTTATGTATCGCTCGAAGACGACCTCATGCGGGTATTTGGCTCGGATAGAATGAAAAATATGATGGGCCGATTTGGCTTGCCGGAAGATGAACCGATTCAAAATATATTTATCTCGCGCGCAATTGAATCTGCCCAAGCAAAGATCGAAGGCTTCAACTTTGATTCTCGAAAATATACTTTAGAGTACGACAATGTCCTCGCACATCAGCGCAAATCTATCTATGATCGCCGCCGCTCGCTAGTACTGGCCAAGCCAGAAGATGTGGTGAAATTCGTCGAAGACATGATCCGCGAAAACCCAGACTTGGCATCTGTCGTGCTTGAAAAGCGCCAACTTGTCGGTGAAGCTCCTTTTCTAGACTTTGCCCGACGAGTAGGCTTGCATGTAACTGACATACTTTGGAAGGAGCATTTGGAGAGCATGGACTATCTGCGCTCTTCGGTAAATCTCCGCGCCTATGGCCAACGCGAACCGCTTGTAGAGTACAAGAAAGAAGGCTTGCGTATGTTTCGCGATATGGAAATGCGCTTTATAGAAGAATTTTTCGCTATAATAAAGACTATTGGACTAAACTCACCTAATTCTGAGGCAGTGAGTGAGGTACCAGAAAAGCACGCATACATAGAGAGCTCAAATATACCCAGAAATGACCCTTGCCCATGCGGATCGGGCAAAAAATGGAAGAAATGCGGGGAGTTGAATACTGAAGAGCACCAAAAACTCATGAATTTGCCAAAATAGCCATTTGTGGCATATTTTGCCATGGGGCTTGCTTTTTTCCTCGGAATATGCTAAGATAGGGGTGTTGAAGTATGATTTATGCCTTATTTGTAAGGCTATTTTTTATGGAAACCTTCGGATTCGCCCTACTTCGGTAGGAACGAAGAAATGCCGAAATCAGCCTCCCGGCCCAGGTCGGGACTACAGATACGGAGTTCGCGGAGCTAAACCGTGATATATGGATAATAAAAAAATACTAGGATTCCTTCAGTCGTTCGTGATGATTCCAGCCCTTATGTCTTCATTTACTTGGCTACCTGCCAACAATGTAGAGGCCCCGACTAAAGTCCTAGCTACAATACAACAAAATAATGAGATAGAGAGCGTTATTGGTTTACAAACAGCAACGTTCGAATCTCGTGCAGCCCTCGTGGATGCCTACTTTGCCAAGCACAACTCTGCTTTGGAAGGGTACGGTATGAAGATGGTTTTAGCCGCCGATAAGTATCAGATCGATTGGCGTCTTGTGCCTACCATCGCCATGCTAGAGTCTACCGGTGGAAACCACCCATGTAAGAACGACCCGGAGCACTTTGCCGGTTGGAATGGTTGCAAGGGCGACCGTTTCGATTCTATCGACCATACGATCGAGGTCATCTCGATGAACTTGGGTGGCTACAGCCCTGCGACCGAGCGCGCATATAACGGCAAGACCATAAAACAAATCATCAACGCTTACAATCCGCCGTCTATCGCGCCAAACTATCTCCGCCACGCCCTTCTCGTCATGAACGAAATCAGCCCTACGGAGTAATCTGTAAAATAAATTTAATAAATAGTTGGGGTAACCCATCAAAAGACCACCTTTGGGTGGTCTTTTGGATTTTTTACACTGCTTTGGCGTTTTCGATGACGATGGATTTTTCGTTGTTGCGGATGGTCACTCGGCCCGAGAGGGCGAGGCATTGGCCGATCACAAAGAGGGGTTTAAGTGCGCCGGCGAAAAGTTTTGGAAATACAACAGCCTCGATTTGTTCATCGAGGTCGGCGATTTTAATAAAGGCCATTTGCTCCATATTTTTAGTCGTGACCACGCGTACGTCTTCGATAATGCCCGCGATGGTGATGGCTATGCCATTGCCCACTTCGGTTTTTATTTTTTTAATATTCATACCGCTTTTTTCAATTTTTTCGCGCACCCGGTCCAGAGGGTGGCCGGAGATGTAAAGTCCCAAGAGTTCTTTTTCCCAGGCCAATTTTTCAGCCGCTGTGGCCTCGACTGCCTCTTTCAATTTTAAACTAGGTTTAACGGCTTCCGACAATCCGCCGAAGAGGGAAGTTTGGTTCGCATTGCCCTTGGCACCCTCTTTATTATAGGCGAGCATTTCTTCGACATTGCCCATGAGGGCTCCGCGCTCGCCAAAGGCGTCCATCGCACCAGATTTTATGAGCGCTTCCACGGATTTCCTGTTTAAATTTTTATGCTTTATGCGGTCGAGGAAGTCGGTCAGTGATTTGAATTGGCCATTTATTTTTCGCTCGGCGATAATGGCATCAGAAATATCGGTACCCATGTTTTTTATGGTATATAAACCAAATCTTATAATTCTCTGGCCGGCCGAATTGGTCGGCTCACTTACGCTTTCGTTGCGCAGAACAGTAAACAAGCCGAAGCTTTCGTTTATGTCGGGAGGTAGAACCGAGATGTTCATTTTCTTACACTCGGCGATTATGATACCGATCTTTTCTACATCACCGCTCTCCGCAGATAGAATAGCGCACATGTATTCCACTGGATAATTGGCTTTCATGTAGGCGGTTTGGTTGGCCACTTTGCCGTAGGAGGCGGCATGCGCTTTGTTGATACCATAAGCCGGG
>CALRBJ010000011.1 GCA_943354205.1 Candidatus Nomurabacteria bacterium | reverse complement strand
TCCGAAAACCGAGAGAAGATCGTTTAGGGCGTGGACTACTGGGGTATCTAATCCCATTCGCTACCCACGCTTTCGTGTTTCAGTGTCAGATATGAGCCAGTGTACTGCCTTCGCTTTCGGTGTTCCCCATGATATCAACGGATTTCACCCCTACACCATGAGTTCCATACACCCCTCTCACTCTCTAAGCTTTGCCGTTTCTCTTGCAGATCTCAGGTTGAGCCCGAGAATTTAACAAAAGACTAACAATGCCACCTACACACCCTTTACGCCCAGTAATTCCGGATAACGCTCGGGGCACTCGTATTACCGCTGCTGCTGGCACGAGTTTAGCAACCCCTTATTCTTGAGGTAATGTCAATAATTTCTTCCCTCATAAAAGATCTTTACGTCCCGAAGGACTTCATCAATCACGCGGCGTCGCTCCATCAGACTTTCGTCCATTGTGGAAGATTCTCGACTGCAGCCACCCGTAGGTGTATGGGCCGTGTCTCAGTCCCATCGGTGGGGGTCAGCCTCTCAGCTCCCCTAAGCGTCATAGCCTTGGTGGTCTATTACACCGCCAACTAGCTGATACTCCGCAGGCTCTTCCCTAAGCGATAAATCTTTCGTCCGGAGACATATCGCGTATTAGCGTACCTTTCGGTACGTTGTTCGCGACTTAGGGGGAGATTCCTACGTGTTACTACCTCGTTCGCCACTAACTAGCAAACCCAATCCACTCATTGATTCTCATTGTATTGCTACTCAAAGTCTCTCAAAGATTCATGGGACTAGTTCGTTCGACTTGCATGCCTTATCCACGCCGCCAGCGTTCATCCTGAGCTAGGATCAAACTCTAATTAAAAATCATCACTAAAAATAGCAAGATTTTGTTAGAACGGAACAAAATAAAAAATAGTATATCATCCGCCGGTGAGGCGGTTTTTCATCTCGTTTTCTTTCTTTTTGATCTGTACGCCCAAATTACATAAACTGGTTTAAACTTGCTCCCTCAGACCTGGATTAGAGTCCTGAGGGATCTCAATAATTCAATTCTTTTGTGAAAGAAAAGCGCCTATTTCTAGGAGCTTATCTAGTATATTCATATTCAGACTAAAGTCAAGCTTTTACTTAGTGTTCTGATTTGAGCCACTACCTGTAACAGGAGAGAGCTGGCAAAGACCGTGAGAATCATATGAACCGCTGGCAACATTGCAATTCGCAAATGTGTACTGGCAAGCAGTGCCAGCACCATAAGTAGCTTTCGGATCTGGCGATACCCAAGGGCCATTCGGGTCTGGTTTTACTTGCCAACCAGCAGTACAGAGAGCTACACTGCCTGTTTTAGACACTTGATAAACTTTTCCTCTTTGGTCGAAACTATTAGGATTTTTAAAAACCATTACCCCTAAAAAACCTACAATCACTACTAAAAGAAGCACTTTTACTGAATCATATTTGTGGTCCATATTTAATAATATAAATTATAATCAAACCCTTTTAATGCTACTAATTGTAGCATAAAAAATACAGCAACTTGTATTAAAAACATATTTCTGGCATACTAACCCCATGACTATCCTAACCAAGATATTACCTTGGATACAGATTACCCTTTCCGCAATACTCGTCCTATCTATCGTCCTCCAACAGTCGGCTGCCGGCTTGGGTGGAGCGCTGGGTGGGGGCGATGGCGGAGCCACATACCATACCAGACGCGGTCTTGAAAAATTCCTCTTTTATCTGACAATCATCGTCGGTATCCTTTTCGTGGCTTCAGCTGTTACTGCAATCTTGATTTAAAGAGCTAGTCTTCGAACGTGTTTAAATTTCCCAATAAAAAAGAATTGAATCTAGCGGTAAACACCCTTTCCAAAAAAGAGCGTGTTTATTTTATTTCGTTTTCACTACTACTCACAATTTCAACTATAATTATACTGTCCTTGATAAACAATAGATTTCTCATTCCTGTCCCTGTTCGCGGTGGATCTATTGTGGAAGGAATGATAGGAACACCTAGACTTATAAACCCCGTTTTAGCCTTGACCGACACCGATCGCGACATGGTTAGCCTAGTATATTCTGGCCTTATGCGACACGGAGAAAATGGCGCCATCGTGCCAGACTTGGCCAGATCCTATACTGTATCGCCAGATGGTCTGACCTATACATTTACTCTAAAGGACAAGTTGTATTTCCACGATGGTAAAAAACTAACTTCCGAAGATGTCCTTTATACAATCAAGGAGATTAGTGATCCTGTCCTTAAGAGCCCAAAGAGTGGTATTTGGAGCGGGGTGTCTGTGTCTGCGCCAAACACAAACACTGTGGTCTTTACTTTAAAACAACCATTTTCTTCTTTTCTAGAAAATACCACACTCGGAATTTTGCCGGCCCATATTTGGAGCACTATTTCTTCTGAACAAATTCCAACCAGTGATTACAATACAAATCCTATCGGCTCTGGTCCTTACAAAATTTTTAAAATTAGCCGAAGCAAAACTGGATCTGTGGATTATTACAATCTTTATTCTTTCAAGAAATTCGCTCTAAGTCACCCTTTTATAGACAAATTTACCGTGAAATTTTATGGAAATGAGGCAGATTTGGTAAGCGCGCTAAAGCTGGGCGCAGTAGACCAAATGGGCGGAGTGTCGGGAGCCGATGCCGACTCACTGAAAGCTCAAGGCAAAAAAATAGTCGAGTCTACCCTGCCACGCATCTTTGCTCTATTCTTCAACGAACGCGAGTCCGCTATTTTTACAGACAAAAGTGTGCGTATAGCTATTAGCCAAATTATAGACAAAAATAAAATAGTAGACGAGGTTTTAAGCGGTCATGCAGAAATCATAGATGGTCCTATACCAAGTACTTTGTATAAAAATACTAAATTTATAGAACCAAGAAATATCGCAAGAGCGCAAGCCACCTTGGCTTCTGGCGGATGGAAAATGGGCGCGGATGGTGTGATGCAGAAAATAGACAAGAAAAAGAAGACGATAAAACTAGAATTTTCAATCTCAACCGGCGACATTCCAGAGCTCAAACAAACTGCCGAAGAAATAAAAAACGACTTGGCTGAAATAGGAATAAAAGTGGATATAAAAGTTTTCGATTTGGGAGCGCTAAATCAAAATGTCATTCGACCTAGGAAATACGACGCTCTACTATTCGGATCGGTCATCAGTAAGCCAACTGATCTGTACGCCTTTTGGCATTCGAGCGAGCGCAATGATCCAGGGTTAAACATCGCCATGTATGCTAATCCAAAGGTAGACAAGGCATTGAAAGAATCTCTGGGGGCAAAGGATAGTGATGCACTCTCGAAAGATTTTGCGATTATCCAAAATGAAATAAAGAATGATGTTCCAGTAGTATTTCTATACAGTCCATACTATATATATGTGACCGGTAAGAATTTGGGTGGAATGGATGGCACAAATATCGGCAACGGCGGAGATAGATTTTCAAATGTATACAAATGGTATGTAGAAACAGATAAAATCTGGAAAATATTCAAAAATAATTAAAAATTAGTAATTAAGAATTAACAATAAAAAAATGGAAAAAGATAAAACAGCAAATACAAGCGCCCAAAGAAGCAGCGGGGGTGGTCATAGAAATACTAGCGCAAAAAGAATGCCTGCACGCAATAAGACCTTTCAGTATCCAAAATTTGGGGCCAGAAAGAAACCTCGCGTGCCGGAAGCCCAGCTACATGCTGAACGCAATCGTGAAAAACCAAACACTGGTGTGCCAAAGATTGAACCAGGTATTCTGCGTGTAATTCCAATTGGCGGAGTAGAACAAATTGGGCAAAACATGACCGCTCTCGAGTATGGCAACGATATCATTATTGTGGACGCTGGAATACAATTTGCCGAAAGCAATCATCCGGGTATTGATTACATAATTCCAAACACTAAGTATTTAGTAGAGAATCGTGAAAAAATCCGGGGAATTTTTATTACTCATGGACACTTGGATCACATCGGAGCTATCCCCTACATTATCGAAGGTATCGGAAATCCACCGATATATTCTCGTGAATTCGGCGCGGTAATGATCAGAAAAAGACATGAGGAATTTCCACACTTACCAGCGCTCAATATACACATAGTAGAGGAAAAAGAAGTCATTCGTATAAATGACACTTTTGTCATACGCACCTTCCCTATTTCACACACTATTCCAGATTCTATGGGTCTAATTATAGAAACAGCGTTTGGTGAAATCGCTTTTATTGAAGACGTACGCGTGGACAATATAGGCGGTATACCATCGGAAGAAGAGGTGGAGCAATACAAACAATTCAAAGATAGAAAAATGCTCATGCTCACTATGGATTCCACCAGTATTTGGAAAGCTGGCTGGTCTTTATCAGAAAGCACTGTCGCTGAAAATATTAAAAAAATAATGCAAGGGGTTTCTGGTCGCCTGATCATCGCTACTTTTGCTTCTCAAATAGAACGCTTAGTAGTGATTATTGATGCGGCTGAAAAAATGGGTAAAAAAATACTAATCGATGGCAGAAGCATGAAAACAAATTTAGAAATTTCTAAGCAACTAGGTATTTTAGACGCCCAAAACATAATTGGCATAGAAGATGCTCATAAATACCCGGCTCACAAAACAGTCATCGTGGTGACCGGCGGACAAGGTGAGGAATTTTCTACTCTCTCACGCATGGCCAATTTGACCCATCGACAACTACGACTAGAACCTAGTGATACAGTTCTACTCTCTGCTTCAGTGATTCCAGGAAATGAAGGTGATATAGATAAACTAAAAGACAACCTATATCGTTCTGGGGCGAAAATTATTAGCTACACCGATTCAGATGTTCATGCCTCCGGGCACGGGAATCGCGAGGAGCTCGGCTGGATACATCGCCAGTTCAATTATCGTTTTTTTATGCCTGTTCATGGAAACCACTGGATGCTCTGTCAACACGCCGAAATGTCACAAACTCTCGGCACTCCAAAAGAGCGAACAATTGTTCCTGACAACGGATCCATTATAGAATTTTATCGCGATGAGAAAGACGAAAAAACTTTAGAAAATGTGAAATTTAGAGTGCGAAAAGAAAAAGCCCCTTCTGAGCTAGTGATGGTCGATGGTTTTGCCGTCGGTGACACCCAAGAGTTCGTGATTCGTGATCGCAAGATGCTTGCCCAGGATGGCATATTTACTATTGTGGCCCTCGTCGATTCTCGCACGGGCAAGCTTCGCAAATCGCCCGATCTCATCTCCCGCGGATTCGTCTACTTGAAAGAAAATCAGGAGCTCCTGCATGAAGCGCGCTCACTCACCAGAAAAGCAATAGAAGATAGAACCGTTGGCCAAGCTGGCGTAGATTTCGACTTTATAAAGGGCGAAGTCGGCGACACTGTGTCTAAATTCCTCTTCCAAAAGACCGCCAAGCGCCCGCTCGTCATACCTGTTATACTTACTGTATAAAATATGCTTAAAATAAAATCCAATCCATTGAAAGTGCTCTACACGGCAAGTTTTTTCTTGTCATTTGGCGTAGCGCTATCTTCTTATATAAATTCTAGCTTTCTTTCTACCCTCATAGGCCAGAATAAAATCGGCATAGTTTATGCAGTCGCTTCTTTTGTGGCTATTTGGGGTATCACCATGCTCCCTAAAATAATCCGTCGATATGGCGCGTATAGCACTACCATAGCCATGTGTCTAATTTGTATTGCTTCCCTGCTCGCGCTGTCGCGTGATGGAGGAGCGCCAGCGCTTTTGGCAGTATTTATAATTTATTATGCGATGGTCGCCATGACTTTTTACAGCTTCGATATATTCGTGGAAAATTATTCCAAAGATAGCTCCACAGGCAAGACTCGAGGCACATATCTGGCTATCGGAAACTTGGCATGGCTTCTCACTCCACTCATCGTAGGCCGACTAGCCGAAGGCAATGTGTACGGTGGTGTATATCTGATATGCGCTATATGTATACTGCCAGTGGTCATAGTCTTTGCCTCACGATTTAAAAGATTTGAAGATCCTAAATACGCAGAGATTTCTTTTGCCTCCGCATGGCGAGCAATGCAAAAGCACAAGAGTTTGAAAAATATTTTTAAACTAAATTTTATTCTACAATTCTTTTTTTCTTGGATGGTCATATATACTCCGCTCTATTTACACCAATACATCGGCTTCGACTGGAAAACAATCGGCTATATTTTTACTTTTATGCTTTTGCCATTCATCTTGATCCAAATACCAGCTGGAAGATTGGCTGATAGAAAGTATGGTGAAAGAGAAATGCTGATAGTGGGATTGGGTATCGCCGGGGTGGCGACATTTTGTGTCGCTATTTTAGGCAATGCGGGGGCGGTAGTTTGGGCGGCGGTACTATTTACCACCCGTGTGGGCGCTGCCATGACCGAGAGTATGTCGGAGATTTATTTTTTCAAAAATATTGGACCAGAAGATGCTGGACTGCTTGGTTTATATAGAAATATGGGCCCGCTCGCATACATCATCGCCCCCCTCCTCGCCACCCTATTTCTGTCTATATTTGATATACAATACCTGTTCGTATTCCTTTCGCTCTTTGTACTCTCAGGAATATTTGTAGCGATAAAATTAAAAGATACAAAATAAAGTGAAAGAAAATAAAGAAGTGCGCATAAATAAATACTTGGCTGACAAAGGCATCTCTACTCGTCGCGGCGCCGACACGCTTATTTCAGCCGGAAAGATTTTAATAAACGGCCGAAAAGCGGTGCTCGGCGACAAAGTATCACCTGCCGACAAAGTAGAAGTGGCTGGTATCAAAGAAGACCGAAATTTAAAATATTTCGCCTACAACAAACCGCTTGGTTTGGAAACCAAAGATATCGAAGAGCGGATAGCGGAAATTTTACCCGAAGGCGTTAACCGCCTCTTCCCTGTCGGCCGACTCGACAAAGATTCATCTGGCTTGATAATTTTAACCAACGACGGACGAATAACTGATCGCCTGCTCAATCCAAAATCTTTTCACGAAAAAGAATACCAGGTGGTTTTAGATCATCCGATCACAAACACTATCCTCCGCGGGCTAAAAGAAGGCCTGTCTATCGGAGGCTTTACTGCGCGCAAAGCGCTGGTGCGCAAGATAGACGCCGAGACTTTTGATATTATTCTAACCGAAGGCCAGAACCGCCAAATCCGGCGGATGTGTAGAGCATTTTCATACGATGTCATGTCGCTCACCCGCTTCCGCGTGATGAATATCCTTATAGAAAACCAAAAACAGGGCACGCTCCGCGAAATCAAAGGGGTTGAACTCGATCTATTTTTAAAATCTTTAGGGCTTTAAATCCAGTGGGCCAAATAGGCGATGAAGAGGATGAAAGCCAGGGCGCCAATGAAAGCTTGGATGCGAGTGAGTATGGCGATAATGATAACCGCAATGCCGACTTTCAACCAGCCCAAAACCAATATCGAAGCCCAGATGGTTTGCAAAAATGTTTGTATTGTAGACATGCCTAAATTATACACCTCTCTATATTGTGAAGTCTAGCTTTGTGGGGCCTCGGTCAGGGTAAGCGCGAGTGTTTCGTTTGTACCTTTATGTAGTACCTCCAAACTAACAGTAGATCCGACGCTCTTGCCTCTGATCACACTAGCAAAATCATGCTCGGCATCTATTTTTACTCCATCTACCGATAGAATAATATCATTCTCCACTATCCCCGCTTTGTCTGCCGGAGATCCAGGAATCACAGCCAAATCGCTACTGGTCGCCCCGCGAGAAACAAGGATGCCGTAGTCCACCGACAAATTATTTCTATCTTTAAGCTCTGCAGTCACCGGCACATAGCGTATGCCCACATATGGACGTATTATTTTGCCAGTAGACTTCACCGAATCAACAACAGATTTTATACTATCTGCTGGTAAAGCAAAACCAATATTTTGCGATCCTTGCGCCACGGCAACATTTACACCGATAACCATCCCATTTAAATCCAAGAGTGGTCCGCCTGAATTACCCGGATTTATAGCCGCATCAGTTTGAATAACATTCGATAAAAGTTCCGATTTACCCGAAGCATCTCCAGCGGTGATTTTGCGAGAAAGACCAGACACGACACCCACTGAAACAGTATTTTTAAATTCACCAAGAGCATTGCCGATAGCAATAACTGTCTGCCCAACATTTAATTTGTTGGAATCGCCAAAAGAAAGATATGGATAGCCGGCGCCTTCTATTTTTATCACTGCCACATCGAGCACTGGATCGCGCGCAATCACAGTCGCGGCATGCTTTTTGCCATCATTTGTAAACACTGTATACTCTGCAGTCTTGTCTTCTACCACATGCTTATTGGTGACGATGAGCCCGTTTGAAGAAACTAAAAATCCTGAACCTCCGCCAATTTCTTTTTTCTCAGTACCATTTTGCTGTAATTGCGGAGCATTGAAGAATTGATTAAAGAATGGGTCATTGCCGAATATTCCGCCAAAGGGATTTGCTCCTCCACTGCCCGGCACGGTGATATATTTGGGTACATCTTTCGAAATAATTATCGAGACTACTGCTGGCTTTACCTGCTTTACTGTGTCTACTACCAAGGATTCTTGGGAAAGTAGCGGTGTGTTTACATACGCTCTAGGATTTTTTGAATTCGAATCTGAAGAGAGAGCCGACTGACGATCTTTGAGAGCTTGCGCCGCAAAATAATTGAAAACTTTACCCCGATTTGCATAGACCAATCCTCCGCCCAGAATAGCAAGTACAAGCACAGTCATGATGCTAGCGCGAATAGCCACACCCATCGTTGCGTCTATTTTAGGTGTTTGAATTTTATTTAATTCAACAAACCTTTTAAAACCTTTTTTGAAACTATCTATATTGAATTTAATTTTTTCCATATTATTTATTTTTAATTAAATAATAATAGCGAGTAATATTTTATAAAAAAGCTTTTTTTCTTGCAAGTGTAAAATTCGCACCCCTCCCCAACCCTCCCCTTGGCAAGGGGTGAGCTTGGGCTCAGGACCCAAGCGCAAGACCTTGAGCGTTTTTGTAATCAAAAATGTGAAAGGTGTACAGCTCCTGTAAGGAGGGCGACTTGCGACAGCAAGCGGGAGGGGTGCTATAATACAGATGTGCCCCATTATCAGAAAATAACCAATAAACTAAAGGAGATTAGGCCTTTGGTACACAAAACAACAATGAATAAATATAAAATCGCAGGTTTGGTAGGAGCAGGAGCTATAGCTCTTATGACTTTTTCTACAGTTTTAGCAGAAGACAACATGATGGGTAGAAACGATGGTGAACACATGAAAACAAACGCTTCAGTCTCCATCGACACTGCTTGCATGAAAACAGCCATCATGGCTCGCGACGCAGCCGTGACCGCTGCTTTCGATGCTAATTATACTGCCATGAAAGCTGGGCTCACTGCTCGCACCAGCGCTATTTCAGCTGCTTGGGATCAAACCAATGCTGAAACACGCAGAGCAGATTTAAAAACTGCTTGGACAAACTGGAACACTACCGCTCAAAATGCTCGCAAAGATATGCGCGCAGCAAAGAATAGTGCATGGACCGCATTCAAGACTGCCGCCAAAGCTTGCCGTGGAGGTAGCGCTTCTGGCAACGGCGACATCTCTAAAGACGCCAGCCTCTAATTCTTAGCAGAGTTTAAAATTAAAAACCCGCACATGCGGGTTTTTAATTTATTATTCTATAAACGTAAGCGCTTTGCCCGCTTTGCCACCGCGACCAGTTCGGCCGATACGGTGCACATAGTCGTCGTAGGTTTCGGGAATATCGTAGTTGATCACGTGGGTCACATCGGCGATATCTAAGCCCCGCGCAGCCACATCGGTCGCTACGAGGATTTGAGAATGTCCGCCTTTGAAGAGGGCGAGAGCTTGCTGGCGTTTGGATTGGTTTTTGTCGCCATGGATAGACTGGGCTTTGAATCCACGCTCTTCGAGCATCTTTGAGAGCTTTTCCACGCCGTGCTTGGTGCGGCCGAAAATGAGGACTTTACTAAATTCTTTTTGGTTCAAAAGGTCATGCAGAATGTCTAATTTATTGTCGCCGTGCTTTAGACGCACCACATCTTGGTCCACACTCTTGGCGGTGTCTTGGGTCTTTACCGAGATGCGAACAGGTTCGTGCAAGAATTCGCTGATGAGTTTTTCAATATCTTGCGAGAGTGTGGCCGAGAAGAAAAGTGTTTGCCTTTCTTTTGGCATACCGGCCATGACTGCGCGCATGTCGTGCACAAATCCCATGTCGAGCATGCGGTCGGCTTCATCGAGCACGAGTGTTTGGAATTCGGCCAGCTTTATCATTTTTCTATCTATCAAATCTTTCAAGCGGCCCGGGGTACCGATAATAAAATTGTATTCATAACGCAGGAGAGAAATTTGTTTTCCGATCGGCGCGCCTCCAACACAACATACCGAGAAAATACGCATACCCGGGGTGAAAGCCAAAAGTTCGGTTTCTATTTGTTGAGCCAGTTCGCGCGTCGGCACGATGACCAGCACTTGTTCTTTGCGATTGAGCAGAACTTTGTTTATTAAAGGAATGAGGAAAGCGGCAGTTTTTCCAGTACCCGTGTTTGCAATACCCACGAGGTCCTCGCCTTTCAACACATGCGGAATAGCCCGGTCTTGAATCGGGGTTGGCAGTTCGTAGCCTTTTTTAATGACCGCAGTTTTAAGCGCATCGACAACTTTAAAATCGGCAAAGGCATGCTCGGGCTTGAAGTGCTCTACTTCCTCGGTGATGACCGCTTTATTTATAAATTTTGAAACGTCGATGAATTGACCGCGACGTCCTTTTGGTTTTGAAAAGTTTTTAAATGGCTTTCTCCCAAATGGTTTACCAGTTGGTTTGCCGTATGATTTATACGCCGGTTTGCTGCCTGGCTTTACAGCAAAAGAGCCCCCAGATGGCTTGGAGAATTTTTTTAACGGCTTTTTTGAGAAAGAGCTTGAGCCTTTATCAGTAAATGGTTTTTTATACATTAGTTTTGAGTATATAGTAAATTTTGCATTTTGTCAAAACCTACTTAAACTCAAGTAGTATATCTCTAAAATTTACAATGCGGTCGTTTTTATCTATTTCTATCCCCTCCTTTTTATAGAGCTTCAATCGCTCGGCGCGGCGCGATGGCGACACCCAAATATGCCCATCGGCATACACAATACGGTGAAAAGGAATATCTTTTACTCCGCCCTTACCAGCTTTGTCTAAAATACTAGTAATACTCTGCGAAGCCATCGGCCCGGCACCCGCAGCCCGCGCAATCCTGCCATACGTAGTCACTCTTCCCTTCGGAATCGCGAGTGCTATTTTTATTACTCTGTCGCTAAATGTTTGCATAGATTTATTTTACCAGATAGAAATAAAAAATCCCTGAAAAATCAGGGACGGAAAATTAAAGAGTAAAAACATTACAGAAACCTAAAAGATGCCGGGCAAAGGAAAACCCAAACGAAAGCTTTTTTGCTGCCGATTAGTTGTTCGGGAACAAGATTCGTTTCTTTTAACCTGTCAGATATAATTTTGGCTCTTTCACCCAAATTTTTCTTACGGGCAGGAAAAAAGTTGGCGATAACCATAATCTGAAGCGGAGCAGTGTTTATATCCAACTTCCCGTGAGGTTCTATTGCGACTCCTACATCCTCCTTTGTTAAATTTCCTTCTTTCGGAAGCTTAACGTGTAGTGCTTCAGCAACAATAATTTGCAAAGCTATCCCTATTTTCGTGAGACGTTTGGAGTTTACACTGTCCCGGTCGTGCTTAATTATAACAAGTGGCATGATTCTTTTTTTTATTTGAGTGATTGGAAAAAACAAAATTACCTGCCTAATATATAATATTTGGGTAAAAAGTCAATCTACTTATTTTTTTCTTTAGCTAATACGACTCTCGGTTCGCCGTCGCCAAAATAATTTTCTACTTGAGATTCAATCACAAATTCAAAAGATTTATATAGATTAATCGCTTTCTCGTTTAGAGGATGTGTCACTAAATCTACTCTATCCATGTCTTTGAGTTCTTCTAAAACTAGTTGCATCGCAGAGCGGGCAATTCCCTGCCCCTGGAATTTTGGATTCATCGCCAAGCCATCTATATAAGCGTGCGATGGGCCTTTAAATTCATACGATATCTCGCCGACAATCTCTCCGTCTTTTTCAATAAGGTATGTCGTATTGCGCTTTAATGCTTCCAACCACTCTCCTTCTGTAAGCATTGGAGAATACAGTTTACTCCCAGAAACACTTTGTTCTATTGAAATAATAGTTGGTATATCCGCAAGTGTAGCCTTTTTGAGTTGAATATTATTTTCCATAAGCCTATTTGTTCTTAATCAATTTCAATTTCTCTATTCTAGAAAATCTTTTAATTTCTGCTTCTCTAGTTCTTGATTCTTTAAGTGTATCAAACCTTTCAAAATATTGCAGGGTCACAGGGCGGCGGATTTTGGTGTAGTGGGCGCCAGATTTGGAATGGTTGTGGTCGTGCAAACGCTTTTCCAGATTGTTTGTCGCGCCCACATACAGGGTGTCGTCGGCGCATTTCAATATATAAGTATAGTAGGTCATTACTTGCCGACTACTAAATTCCCAATTCTCCTAATATACACAAAACCTAAAGCCCAAAGAAATGGTAGCCAGAGCGGAACTCCCCATAAGGTAGAAGCTGACCAATATTGCTGTCTGTGAATAAAGCCTAGCCCAACTTCAATAAATAAACCTAAGAATAACCCTAAAATATAAAAATTTTTCTCCTTCTTGTTTTCAGGTTTTATAAGAACAGAATAAACAGAAAATAAAATCACAACCATAAAAAAATAAATTTCATTTAAAAATAATTCTAGGGCAAATAGAATAATTAGAGGAAATAAGTTTTGTATAATTTTTCTCATAAAAACTATTGTAAATTTTCAAAATCTTGCTTAGTAAGTAGAATCCTATAATCAGACTCTTTTATCATTCCTAAAGATGGAGCTTGCGCAAAGCCAACATATTCCACCTTCTTCCCTTTCGACTGTATATATTTTATTGCTGGAATTAAATCAGTATCGGAGCTGACAACAATTGCTACATCATATGTATTTTCAACAGCACCAATAACTAAATCGATGGCAATCTGTACATCCACACCTTTCTCTCTTATTTTATTGTCATAAACTATCTTTCCTCTTTTAATTTGATAGCCATCATTTTCCAGTCCGCTTAAAATTTTCTGTTGGCTTTGAACCATCTTCTGGCTTTTGGCGCTTTTATCATGATTTCTAACTATACCAACATAATAAAACTTGGATGAAATTTCTCTGCTTTGTGATAAAAATTCTGCAAATTTTACATAATTAAATCTTGTTCCTTTTGGAACTAACTCGCTTTGGCGAATTCTCTGGTAAAAATTGCCTCCATCTATAAATATCGCAACCCTAGTTTTATCCTTCTTTTCCATAATTACCCTTTATTTTATCATAAAACCAAGCAAAACTGCCCTTGCTCTTGCGAGCAGGGGCAGTGATGTTAATGCAACTATTATATACCTACGTATATCAATATGCAAGCTTAAGGCATTAGCCTGTGGTGGTAGAGAGGCGCAGGTGCGCGCCATTTATTGAGTAGCAAGAATCGCAGCAGAGGATTTTTTTAGACGGGCGAACGGAGTCGTCGGAATAATATTGCTCGGTAGCGTTTTCACAAAATACGCATCGGCCGATGATTTCTTTGTTTGGAGTCGGCACCACATCGGTGGTCATTCTATTATCAAACACAAAGAGTGAGCCTTTCCAATTTTGGCCCGGGTATTCTTTCATATAGGTATGTATGCCGTCCTTCAATTGGTAGAGGTCGGTAAAGCCTTCCCTCTTTAGCAGGCAGGTCGCCTTTTCACAACGAATTCCGCCCGTGCACACGGCCACTACTTTTTTATCTTTCAAATGTTTTAGTTCCGAAACTTTTTCCGGCAAATCGCGAAAGTTTGCAAGGCCCGGGTCCACCGTGTTCTCAAATTTCCCGCTGGCGATTTCATAATCATTGCGCAAATCTAGAACCACAAAGTCTTCGCCTTTTTCATACCAGCTTTGAAGCTCACTCGCGGGCAGCTCCGTCGCTGTTTCTTTTTGAATATCAAAATCTTTTATTCCCAAGGTCACCACCTCATCGCGCACTTTTACCGAGAGTTTGGTAAATGCTTTTCCGTTGCCGGCGGATTGTTTTACCACCACATCAGTAAAACGCGCATCGCTATGCAAAAAGTCTATGTATTCCTGTATTTTCTCCACCTCGCCTTCAAAAGTAGCATTCACCCCTTCCTCGGCTACAATCATCCGCCCTAAAAGACCAAGATCTTTAGCCTTTTCCTTGTGCGCCAAAGCCACCACCTGTGGGTCAGCTAGTTTTATGAATTTATAGAATAATATTACGATTGGGGTTTGCATTTAACTAAGTTGTTTTTTACAAAATTCAAAAATTTTTGACTCATCACCAGATTTAAATTTTTCTCCTTGAAATTCCGAACAAAAACCCATATCTTCAGATCCAGTATCTATAGAAATAGTAAGGATTCTTTTATTTAAAGCTAGAGCAAAACCACACTCTTGTTCAGTATAAGGTCTTCCTAAATAATTTTTTGTTCGTAACGCAATAAATGTGGTTGATGATTTTAAGTCAGATATAATTTTATCTCTCCATTTTTCAGTTGGTTCAATATCTTCATGTGCCAAAAATACAACTATACCAACTTTCTCTAACTCATACTTCAAATCACCTGCCAATTTTTTATCTTTTACAGCATAAGAAACAAAAACACTATTAGCAATAGCGGGTCCATCTGGAAAAATCCACTGATCATAGCCCTTTGCAGTTATGACGTAACCAGCCTTATCTTCTCTAAGTGTAAAATAACCCTTGCCATCTAAATATCTGAGAGTATATGTAACTTCATCTTTAGAAAACTCGGTATCAAGTTCTTCAAATACACCACGATAGACCAAGACGCCAATGTCACTTTCTGAGTCCATTAGTATATCTCGGATTCTGTTAATTATCTGAAATGTTCTACGTTCCTTTAATCTCATTTTTTTATTGGGGAATTTTCGTCAGGGAAATATTCTCCATGTAATCTAGAAATTAAACCTCCAAGAATTGTTCTGTACGCTTGCGTTGTAATACTTTGTCTTGAAACTCCATTCCAATTTTGTATTTCTGGATGGATTCTGTAACGATCATATTTTTTAGACGTAACTTGTTCCAATTCATCAATACTTTGATTATGTTGAGTCCAAATTTCTTTCTCAAAAATCAACCCTTTTTCTCGCTCTGGAGCTTGGGATAGATACCCCTGCAATTCAAAATAAATTGGCTTTATTTTATCTTTCATGAGATCCATACTACCCAAAATTTAAGTTTTAATCAAACTTGACTGCCGGACTTGGCTCCTCCCGCGACTCAAAATTTTTCGCCAAAAATTTTGGTCTGGGCACCGCCTCGCGAATTTTCCTGCTGAAAAATTAACGCTCCGGCGTTCTCATCCAAGGCGCAGGCGAAGCAGTTTGCCTACTTCCGGCAGCTACTCGCTCTGCTCCTAGCTGTGTCTCCTGAACAAAATCCGAACTTTTTTCCAAAACAATCCTGACCAAGACTAATCGCGCATCCGTTGCGCTG
>CALRBJ010000010.1 GCA_943354205.1 Candidatus Nomurabacteria bacterium | reverse complement strand
ACCCCTCTCCTCCAAGAGTAGAGGGGTGGAATGCAGAAAATATATTTGTTTCTTGTATTGTTCCCTCCCATTGCCAAGGGGAGGGTTAGGGAGGGGTGCACCCTTCCACTTTTGAAGGGGAAGGGTCGACTCCGGTGATGACCGGAGCGGGGATGAGGTGAAGTCTCCCTGACAAGGGGATTTATGGGGTTTTACCCTTATTTTGCAAGGTATTCTATATATATTGACAAATAGCACTAAATATGCTATCATGTGCCTGTAATTAAGTACCTTGAAAATATTTGATTAAAGTCGGATTTAAAAGGTTGCCACAACAACCAATCTCCTTTACACAAACCTTTGGTTTGTGCGGGAACTTTTTAAATTCACTTCTTAAATTAAATAATATGACAACGACATTTTTCACTGTTATTTCCAGCGTTACCTGCTTCGCTGTTGGATTAATTTTTATTACTGGTTTTGGTTTCTGCCTTCCAGTTAGCCCAAATTATCCTGCTGTGGGTTATGGCGCAGTATTTATTGGCTTAGGCTTCTGGCTTATATTTAAGAAAAAGTAGTTAGGCCACAGTTAATTTTTGAAAGCCACTCTATAAACGGGTGGCTTTGTTATTTTAATTTAATGTTATAATTACCCCATGTTTACCCACCCGAAAGAAAATATAAAAGAGCTGTATGTGAGAGAGGGGATGACCGTGGCTGATTTGGGCGCGGGGAGCGGATTTTATACTTTAGAATTGGCGAAGAAGGTGGGCCCGAGTGGTCAGGTATACGCAGTAGAAATCCAAAAAGAATTGGGAGAAAAACTCGTGCGCTTGGGCGAGGCGGAAGGTTTGAAAAATATTTTTCCTATTTGGGGAGATTTGGAAAAAGCAGGTGGTACAAAAATAGGCGATGGGGTGGTGGATATGGCGGTGGTGGCTAATGTGCTTTTCCAAGTGCAAGACAAGATGACGGTGGCCACCGAAGTAAATCGCATTTTAAAAAAATCGGCAAAAGTACTGGTTGTGGACTGGTCTGAAGTTTCAGATTTTAATAAAAGATTGAAAGACCATATATTTGCAAAAAAAGACGCTCGCGTGCTGTTTGAACGCGCAGGGCTAAAATATGCACAAGATGTTAAAACAGGTGAGCACCAATATGGTATGATATTTACGAAATGAAGAACTCGCAAATCATAATCACTGGAATATTTGTTTTCTTTTTAATAATCGGGTTCTTGGCTTTCTCCGGTATTATAAAAATCGGCAGTAGTGGAAAGACAAAATCGGGAGCGACAGGCACGATAGTGCTCTGGGGCACCATACCTGTGCGAAGCATGGAAAAAGCCTTGGGCGATTTCAACCAAACCACAAATGGCGAATACCGTATAAATTATGTGGCGCAAGACAGCGCTTCATACAAAGCAAACTTGATCGAAGCCCTGGCTTCCGGCAATCCACCAGACGCTTTTTTGCTTTCTCCAGATATGATCATGCCTTTTTCGAACAAAATTTTCACTATTCCGTATGCTAGTTTGCCACAGTCGGCTTTTCAAAATTCCTTTATCGGAGCAGACGATATATTTTTGACCGACGCAGGGATATTGGGTATTCCCCTCACTGTGGATCCGCTCGTGATGTATTACAACAAAACTCTTTTCGATTCTGCTGGTATAGCGAATCCGCCTGTGTACTGGGATGAATTTTATGGCTTGGCAGACAAGCTGACGATTCGTGACAAATCTTCCAATACTATAAAGCAGTCCGCTTTCGCTCTCGGCGAATTTAGAAATATAGATCATGCAAAAGATATCCTGGCTACTCTCTTCTTAGAATTGGGCAATCCTATCGTGTCTTTGCAAAAAGGAATTTATTCTTCAAAGCTCGGGTCTGATTCGGCCCGGGTTGGAACCAATGCGTCTGCCACCGCGCTCTCTTTTTATACTGATTTTGCAAATGCAAACAACAAAGCATACTCTTGGAACAGGGGGCTCATCTCTTCTCGTTCAAATTTTGTAAACGGCACCCTCGCAGTGTATTTCGGCTATGCCAGTGAACTTTTCGATATCCAAAAATCAAATCCAAATCTAAACTTTGGCGTGGCTACTGTGCCTCAGGTAAAGAACTCTCCGCTCAAGGCTACTTATGCGAACCTCTCCGCTATCGCTGTGCCTAAAATATCAAAGAATCTAAACTCTGCCCTGCTCGCTATATCTGCTTTTACAAAATCTGAATTTGTTTCCGAGCTGTACGATGCGCTATCTCTGCCACCAGTCACACGAGGATCTCTCTCGAAAAATCCCGATGGCGTTTACTTGCCTGTATTTTACAAATCGGCGCTCTTTGCTCGATCTTGGCTCGATCCAAATGATCGAGAGACAGACAAGATATTCCAAGACATGGTTGAAAATGTGAATTCCGGATCTCTGGTGCCGGCCTCATCGCTCGGCGATGCATCTACAAGTTTAGATTTCTTAGTTTCGAGGTATAATGTCCTCACTGGTCAGTAATAAACTATGCTAAAAAAGTATTTAAAATTTACCGTGATACTTCTACTGGTTGGGGTATTTTCGCTCGCTCCTTTTACGCGCCCAGCTTTTGCTGCTGAAAAATACGATCCATCTACCGGTATCGCGGTGGACTGCAATACCGGCGATCTATACGACATAAATACAGAGAAAAACCCGGAGACCGGGGAGGTAAAAGTTTACGATCCAGCCAAAGGATTGGATTCGGGCTTCCAAGATGTTTCTTCTCATTATAAAAATGAATGCGATTTCAACGACATCCTCGATGCCGTAGCAAAGATCATAGACTTTCTGCTGTTTTGGCTGGCTATGCCTCTCGCAGCCATACTCTTTGCTTATGCTGGATTCCTCTATGTCTCTAGCGCCGCTAGCCCAGACAATAGAAAGAAAGCAAAGGCTATATTCAAGGGTGTATTGGTGGGATTCCTGATCGCTCTTGCGGCATGGTTGATCGTATCCTTTATCTTGGGCGGTTTGGGCGCAAAGAATTCATATCTGCAAGGGCTTTGATTAAAATTTAGTATATAGCTATAATTATATTTATGAAAAATAAAATCTTCTCTTTTTTTGTAATCACCCTGGTCACTGCGTTTTTCGTATCGATATTTTCTATTTCGCTCGGAGCGCAAAAAATACACGCTGAGATAGATTGTAGCGCGCCGGGGAGTCACTGCTTGGAAAATCCTCTGGGAGATGGGGCTAAAACTTTGCCGGACTTTATCCGCAAAGTCCTCGATGTGGTGGTGACCATCGGAGCGCCGATCATCGCCCTCGCTATCATCTACTGCGGATTTATGTTTGTGTCTGCGAGAGGCGATGCAAATAAGCTGACCGAGGCCAAGCAGGCTCTGCTTTGGACCCTGGTGGGTGCAGCGGTGCTTCTGGGATCGTGGGTGCTCGCGCAAGCACTAAAAGAAACAGTCGATCAAATAAGAGCGGCGGTCTAAAAATATATGAAAAATCTAAAAAATAAAATTCTAAAAATAATAATTCTCTGCGCGATGTTTGCGCCGGCTCTTTCCTTTGCTCGAACAACCCCTGTGACGGAATCTCCGACATTTAATGGTTTTAATTTTTCTCTCCACACTGCCCCATCATCTATCTGTAGCGGGGTCAATAAATTAAAAACTCTCTCTGATATCGTAAATTTCTTTACATGCTTTATCTTGAAATCTATAGTGCCACTCCTTTTTGCTGTGGCGCTCGCTATATTTGTGTACGGAGTGATCACTTACTTTATGCATGCCAATGATTCCACCAAGCGTGAGGAGGGTTCAAAATTCATGCTCTGGGGCATCATAGCCCTCGCGGTGATGTTCTCGGTCTGGGGATTGGTAAAGATCCTGACCAATACCTTTGGTATAGACTTTGGTATTCCACTCTTAAAGCAATAGGCTCATTGCTTGCTATTGGTATAGGGGGTATAATACAGGCATATTATTATTAGGTCGCTTATTATTTTAGTTTTAAATTAAATGAAAATATTTAACAAAATTTTTACCGCAGTATTTAGCGCATCGCTCCTCACTCCTTTTGTGGTAGGAGCAGCTGGCTATACATGTAATGCTTCTACGCTATCTAGTGTCGAAGGCCAAATTTGTAACATAATCAGAATCCTAAACCAATTCATAATTCCTTTGCTTATAGCAGGAGCTCTCGTATGGTTTATCGCTGGTGTGGTCAAGTACATGATGGCTCATGACGAAGACGAGCGTAAAAAAGGCCGAGAACAGATCCTCTATGGTGTGATCGGTTTTGCTGTGATTATCGGTGTATGGGGCTTGGTTCAAATCCTAACCACTACTTTTGGTTTGAACAATACAAACGTCACACCAAACTTCCCAACTCTCTAAAATATAAACATGTCATTGCCAAAGATTTATTTCGCCACTCCAGCCGAGGCTGATGTAACCAGCCTGCTCCATGCGCTAAACCGCTATATCGTAAACCCGATCATCATGTTTATGTTTGCGGCGGCGCTCCTGTACTTTCTTTATGGAGTTTTTGAATTTTTGTCTGGCGCTGACAATGATGAAAAGCGCACAAATGGAAAATCGCACATGCTCTGGGGAGTGATCGGCATGGCTATAATGGTGGGGGTATTCTTCTTTATGACTCTAATCATAAATACTTTCGGTGTCACTGGTGTAGATGTGCACGGAGGCACTCCGGCAAACAAGCAATAACAAATCAAAAAATCCACCGCAAGGTGGATTTTTTGATTTAAAAATGTATAATACGCATTGTTTTTGAGTTTTAAATTAAGCGTCCATAGCTGTTTTGGTAGGTATACAGACAGAGTATGGTATATATGTGTTTTTATAGATAAGTAATTTTAAGCGTCCATAGCTCAGCTGGTAGAGCAGATCCCTCTTAAGGATAAGGTCGAAGGTTCGATCCCTTCTGGACGCACTAGGCAAATTTTTTTGCCGGGATGGCGAAATTGGCAGACGCACTTGCCTTAGGAGCAAGCGGGAGTAATCCCATGGAGGTTCAAGTCCTCTTCCCGGCACTAGGTCCAAAAATTTATCTGGCCTGGTAGCCAAGTAGTAAGGCATTCCTCTGCAAAAGGAATATACGCGAGTGCGATTCTCGCCCAGGCCTCATCGCTCGAGTGGCGGAATTGGTATACGCAGCAGACTTAAAATTTGCCGGGCGCAAGCCCTTGTGGGTTCGACCCCCACCTCGAGCACAAAAATAAAATCCCCTGTAGAGGGGATTTTATTTTTCTAACTTTTCCGCTTCTATCGAAAGCTCGTCTATGCGTTGGCGATTCTGCTCGCCTATGTCGATAGCGACCGAGAGGTAAGGAAGAGCGCGGATTTTCATTTTCTGGCCTAGAACTTTGCGGATCTCACCGAGCTGGCGTTCGACAAAGTGCAGTGCCGCAGTCTCTTTGTCTTTTGGAATGGTAGTGATATAGATAATTCCTTTTTTTAGATCGGGTGATACTTCTGCGCGGGTGATAGTGATGAGCGATCCGCCGGTGGAGGTGCGCAAGAGGGTTTCGGCGGCGTAGCGTCGGATTTCTTCATTTACTTTTTCTTGGCGAATAGTCATTTTAATTTATCTATATTTACTTTGAAGTCATTACAAAAGATTCCACAGTGTCGCCCGGAGCGATCTCTACTTTTAGTTCGAGGAGCATTCCAAACTCTTCACCTGTTTCTGCTTGTTTGGTTTTTACCTTGCTTTTTTCTAGGCCGATTATGCGTCCGCGGTCTATTTCAAAATCTCGGCGCATTATCTTTACCAAAGAACCCTCGGCTATATGCCCTTCGAGCACGCGCGCGCCAGCTACCGTGCGGTCACGGGTTTTGTTGAATATTTTTAAAATTTTAGCCTTGCCTTCGACTTCTTCGCTCTGCACTCGTGGTCGGCGAGACTCGATGTTTTCCGCCAAGAATTCAGAAAGCTTGTAGATGATATCGAAGTTTAAAATTTGAATTCCATTTTGCTCTGCCAGCTCGCGCGCCTTGGCATCTGATTTTACCCCGAATCCTACGATGATGGTGGATGGGTCCGATAGCGCAGTCTTTACATCGTTTTCCGATATACTGCCGACGCCGGAGCTGATGACTTTCCATGCTACGGTGTCTTGATTCATTTTACTCAATTCTTTTTGGATGGCTTCCATGGTGCCAGACACATCGGTCTTTATGATGATCGGCAAGAGTTTAACTTTGGTTTCTCCTAAATTCTCTATCCTGTTTTTTCTCTCACTCCCATTATTTTTATTTTCTTTTATTTGTTCTTCTGCTTCCTTTTTATTTTCAAATGATGTGAAGGCGCTGCCGGCCGGAGGCATGGTGTCGAAGCCAGAGAGTACGATCGGTGTAGAAAATGTCGCTTCATCTATTTGCTTGCCCAAGAAACTTTCAAAGATCCTAGTACCGACTATAGAATTACCAGCGACCACATACATGCCTTTTTTCAAGGTGCCGTCTTTTATGATCAGCGTGGCGGTGACTCCGCGTTTTGGATCGAGATGGCTCTCGATCACCACACCGGAAGCATTTGAATTTGTATCGGCTTTGTCTTCGGCCATTTCGTCGACGAGGAGGATCATCGACAGGAGATCGTCTATACCCGCGCCGGTTTTAGAAGAGATTGCTACATATGGAATAGAGCCCCCAAAGCCTTCGATAAATATTTCGTTCTCGGCTAAATTCATTTTGGTTTTTTCCAAGTCTGCGCCTTCCTTGTCTATTTTATTTATAGCTACAATATAGGGAATTTTTGAGGCGAGGATAGTGGCGAGCGCTTCTTTGGTTTGGGTCTTTACGCCGTCTTCAGCTGATACGACCAGAATGCCGATATTAGCCGCGCCTGCTCCTCGCTCGCGCATGCCAGAAAATGCCTCGTGGCCCGGAGTATCAATAAAAGTTATTTTTTTATCCACGCCGTGTTCGTCTTTGTGCACGACCTCATAGGCCGAAAGGTGTTGGGTGATACCGCCTGCTTCTCCGGCAACAACATTTGATTTGCGGATGTAGTCGAGCAAGGTCGATTTGCCGTGGTCGATATGCCCGAGTACGGCGACGACGGGTGGACGCGAAACCATATTTGGTTGTTTGTTCTTTACATTCATTTTTAGATTTTATTTTTGAGCGTCGGCGAGCACTTTCTTTTCTTCAGCTGAAAGCTCGAATTCAGAGACGCCATTCTTTATCGGTTTTGCAAATACGCTCATACGCTCGCGGGCATAGAGGCTTGAGATGACCACGCCGTCATTTTCTTCGTCGAGCATAGCGAGCGCAAAGCTCTGATTCCCGCCTTCGCCTTGAAATGGCGAGAAGCGAATCATCGAAACTCCACTCACAGACTTTTTCAAACGCGCATCCATATCGCGATCGCGCGCTTCACCCTTTACAAATTCTTTTTCCATCTGGTCTAGCTCATTTCGCAAAGAAATGATAATCTCCTCTAGGTCGCGACCCTTGCGCCCGCGGAAAAGTTTGCGCAAGCGAGAGTGTAGTTTAAAGACCAAAAAAAAGAGAATTAAGTCTAAAACAGCTAGAATTATAATGAGAATTTGCGTGTTCATGCGATTCCCGATTATATACTAAATTTTATGAAAAAGCCAAAAGAATCAAAAAAATATAGTAAAAAAATTTATTTGGATCATGCGAGCTCCACGCCCATAGATGCGGGTGTTTTAAACTTGTTAAATAAATATCAAAAAGAAATTTTTGGCAATGCTTCCAGCTTCCACACTGCCGGTATAGAAGCTAAGAATATTTTAGATAATTCTCGCGCCAGTATTGCAAAAAATTTGTTTGCTCGTCCAGAAGAAATTATTTTTACGAGCGGGGGAACAGAAGGGAACAACTTGGCGATACTGGGAATAATTAATCAATTACGAATTACGAATTACGAATTTAAAAATGATAAGAAAAATTGGCAAAGGCTTTCGCTTCCCCATATCGTGACCACAAATATAGAGCATGCGTCAGTGCTCGAAGTGTGCCGAACGCTTGAGCGAGAAAAGAAAGCAACAATTACTTATGTTCCCGTAGAAGAAAACGGAATTGTAAATCCGAAAAAAATAAAGGAAGCGCTAAAACCAGAGACAGTTTTGGTTTCGGTCATGTATGCTAACAATGAAATCGGCACTATCCAGCCAATACGCGAGATTGCAAAGGAAATACGGCACTACAGAAAAAACAAATTGGAAAACCAGAATTCTAAATTTCCTTTTTTTCACACCGATGCCTGCCAGGCGACAAACTATTTAGACATTCAGGCCGATAGACTGGGAGTGGATTTGATGAGTATAAATAGTTCCAAAATATACGGGCCAAAAGGCATCGGGTTTTTGTATGTGAAAAAGGGCACACCTATAGCTCCGCAAATTTTAGGAGGAGGACAGGAATTTAATTTTCGTTCTGGTACAGAATCGGTCCCGCTCGTCGGCGCATTTGCCGAGGCTCTGAATAAAACTCGAGACATGGCAGAAAAAGAATATAAAAAGCTGATAGTGCTTCGCAACTTTTTAATAAAAGAATTAAAAAAGAAATTTCCAAAATCTAAAATCAATGGCGATTTGGACATTCGACTTCCAAATAATGTCAGTGTTTCATTTCCAAATTTCTCAAGCGAACTTTTAGTCATAGAGCTCGATGCGAAAGGGTATATGGTGTCTTCCAAATCCGCTTGCCATGCCGACGACCCTGATGAATCATATGTGCTCCGCGCCATTGGCGCCACAAAATCCGGAGAAGAACAGGGCTCCCTCCGCATCACCCTCGGGCGAGATACTAAGAAAGAACATTTGGTTGGGTTAGTGGGGGCGTTAGAAGAAATTTTTAAGAAATACAAACCCCTCCCAGATTTCATCTGACCTCCCCTTGTCAGGGGAGGAAGACCTCACCCCCTCTTGCTTCATCAAGCCCCTTGACAAATTAAAATAGTAGAGTAAGATTCTGGTATAAATTCATTAAAAATCCAAAATAATGGACACAAAACAAAATACCTACTACACAGGCAAACCAAAATTTGACCTGCATCTTTCTGCATATGACATAGCCTTCTCAACAGTTACAGCGCTTGAAAAATTGGGCTTTGTACGTGACGAATTTGCAAACAATCGATATTGCGATACCACTGCATACCACGGTTCATTTCCTAATTGGGAACCTAATTCGGAGCTTTACCTAAGGATAAAAGATTTACTTTTTAATGATTCCGTTTTCAACGGTGGGTTAGAAGAAGAAGTCACTCTTCCTTGGAACAGAGCTAAGTTGACAAATGTTTCTGATATCAGAAATGAAAAAACCGAAGTTCAACTGATTGAAATGTTGCAAGAAATGCCTCCCACAAAAAGTAATTCTATTTGCCCTGCTGGTCGTCATAAAACTTGCGACATTCACATAAATGTGGATTGGCAGTATTCCTATGATGTCTCTAAAAAGGCAATTGACTCACTGAAGCTTATCTCATTCGACAAACCGCATGACAAAGATGATGTCGGAAGAAGCAACTTTGATCGAATTTACACAATGACATTTGAATCTTTGTGTGAAGGAATCTCTGTATTCAATGGTTTGGCAAAAACAATCACGCCAGAAAATGGTTTTGGTATTCAAGGGAAAATTAAACTTGAAATGACAACCAGAATTTTTAGGAAACCTTGTGATGGGCAAATGCTTCCAATAATTTTAGAACTTTAAGTTTGTGAAAATCAAACTATTATCCGCCGGACAAAATCTGGCGGTTTTTTATTTTTACCAAAACCAATTTAGGGGTTGGTTTGCATTCATATCTTTGCTATTATTTAAGGTATGAAGATCGAAGATTTGAGCAAAACCCAAATAGTCATGCTGTGTTTGCTTATTACCTTTGTCACCTCTATCGCGACCGGCATCACCACGGTGACCCTTATGGAGCAGGCTCCAGTCGGGGTCACCCAGACCATAAACCGTGTCATCCAAAAGACTATCGAAACAGTCGTGCCTGATACTGGCAAAACACCAGAGACAGTCATCGTGAAAGAAGAGGATTTGGTAGTAGATGCGCTGGCAAAAAACAGCGGCATCATCGTGCCGATAAGAATTCCTTCTGCCGACCTCACTGCAAATGCTCTAGCGGCGACTAGTATGGCCACAATCGGCTACGGATTTTTGGTCTCGGCCGATGGATTTTTGATTACGCCTTCTTCCGTAGTTTCCGATAAAGGCAACTATTCTATCGAAACTCCCGACGGAGTATTTACCGCCGACTTTGTAAAAAAAGATGATCATGGATTTTCCGTCTTGAAAGCAAACCTCCCGACTGGCGCAAATATAAAAGTGAAAGCGTTTAAGTTTGGAACTCTTGGTGATTCGAATTCTCTAAAGCTCGGGCAGACAGTGCTCGCTACTTCGAACAAGGGTACCGATGTGTCGCGGGGGATAATCACCTCGCTTCCAAAGAGCGATGCCACAGATCCTAAAAATCCGCCAAAGTCTGTATTTTCTGAAATCGGTACTACACTTAAAACGACATCCTCATTTTCAGGAGTGCCAGTGATAAATCTCGATGGACAAATCATCGGCGTGATGATAGAAACTGATGCTGGGGCGAGCGTCGTACCCACAGAGTTTATGATAGAAGCATTGGTCAAACCCTCGTCACCAAGTGTTAAAGTATAATTTTAAATATGCCACCAATAGGTCAATTTACAACTAAAGCAAAGGAAGCCTTAAAAAAAGCTCACGAGCTGGCTATCGAGCGCGGGCAAAACCATGTGAGCTCTATGCACATGCTTGCGACTATTCTTCTCCAAGAAGAATCTATCGTTATCCAAATACTCGAGCGCATGGAGATAGATGTGATGCTTCTGACCGATGCGGTCATAGAAATGCTCGAAGGATACGAATCTGGTCGCACAGCTTCGCCTTCGTACCAAATATACCTCACCCCAGACTTTGGCCAAGTACTCGAAGGTTCTTTGAAATTTGCTCAAGGAATGAAAGAAGAATACGCTGGCATCGAACATATATTTCTCGCTATTTTAGATGTGCCATCGAGCGCGCGCGAAGTGCTGGCAAGATTTAGAATTACTAAAGATCCGGTTTTGAAAATAATCGAAGAATTTCGCACGCAAAATATTACCGATGTTTCTGCTCCGAAAAAACTACGCATACTTTCTAAATATACTAGAAATCTAACCACCTATGCCCGCGAGGACAAGCTCGATCCGGTCATCGGTCGCGACACTGAAATCATGCGCATCATGCAGATACTTTCGCGCAGGACAAAAAACAATCCAATACTGATCGGCGAGCCGGGTACTGGCAAGACCGCGGTAGTGGAAGGCTTGGCCATACGAATTGCAAAAGGCGACGTGCCAGAGAGTTTGAAGGATCGCGAGATAGTGTCGCTCGATTTGGGCTCGCTGATCGCTGGCACAAAATATCGCGGAGAGTTCGAAGAGCGCTTGAAGGGCATCATGAAAGAAATAGAACGCTCGAATGGAAAGATAATTTTATTTATCGATGAAATCCACACCATTGTAGGCGCAGGCGCTTCTGAAGGCTCGGCTGATGCTGCAAACATGCTCAAACCCGCTCTTTCTCGCGGAGAGCTTCGCGCTATAGGCGCGACTACAGTAAAAGAATATCAGCGACACATCGAAAAAGATCCGGCGCTGGCTCGAAGGTTTCAACCGGTGTATGTGGATGAGCCGAATACGGAGGACGCCATCGCCATACTACGCGGACTAAAAGAAAAATATGAATTGCACCATGGTGTGCGCATTACTGACGATGCCATAGTCTCTGCAGTCACCCTTTCAGTACGATACATCACAAACAGATTCTTGCCCGACAAAGCGGTAGACCTGATCGACGAGGCTTCTTCGTCACTCCGCATTGCGCTAGAAAACAAACCGCCAATACTCGAAGAAACTCATCGCAAAGTCATGCGTTTGGAAATAGAAAAAGAAGCGCTCAAAAAAGATGCCGAGAGTGAGAGCATCGACTCTCGCGATGCCAAGGCTCGCACAAAAATAATAGAAAAAGAAATTGCCGATTTGAAAGCCAAAACTCGTGAAATAGAAATGAAGTGGGTCAATGAAAAAGAAGTGGTCACCGAGATTCGCGCGATTAAAAAAGAGCTAGAGAGCTTGCGCATAGAGGAAGATTCAGCTCAAATGCGCGGCGACCTGGGCCGAGCGGCCGAGATCCGCTACGGACGCATTCCAAATTTGAATAAAGAATTAGACACTAAAGCGGCCAAGCTCAAAAAATTGCAAAAATCTCGCAAAATTTTGAAAGAAGAAATTACCGAAGAAGATATCGCTTCCGTGGTCGCTCGCTGGACGGGCATACCGCTCTCACGCATGATGGAAGAGGAGCGCGCCAAACTAGCGCGCATGGAGAGTGAGCTTGAGAAAAGGGTGGTCGGACAAAATGAAGCGATTCATAAAATCGCCGAGACTATTCGCCGTTCACGCGCCGGCATTAGCGACCCCAACCGCCCTATCGGCTCATTCATTTTCCTCGGTCCTACTGGCGTGGGCAAGACCGAACTGACTAAAGCTTTATCAGAATTCCTCTTTAACGATGACAAAGCTCTCATTCGCGTCGATATGAGCGAGTATATGGAGCGCCACAGCGTGTCTAAACTGATCGGATCGCCACCAGGTTATGTGGGCTATGAAGAGAGTGGGCAGCTTTCTGAAACTGTTCGCCATAGGCCATACTCCGTGATACTTTTCGACGAAATAGAAAAAGCGCATCCGGAAGTTTTCAACTTGCTTTTGCAAGTGCTCGACGACGGGCGTTTGACCGACGGCAAGGGTAGGGTGGTGAATTTCAAAAATACTGTCATCATAATGACTTCAAATATCGGCAGTGAATTTATCGAAAAGATGGAATCGCTTGGATTCTCGAACAACTCTGCAAAAGATGCCTATGTGCAAACCAAAGACAAAGTGATGGAGTCGATGAAAGATTATTTCCGCCCGGAATTCTTGAACCGCCTCGATGAAATTATCGTCTTCGATATACTCACACCGGAAGCCATAAAACAAATCGTAAATCTGCGCGTAGCTATGGTGCGCGAGCGCTTGGCTGCCAAAAATATTACTCTTGAAATTTCTGACGATGCTCTCTCGTATCTGGCAAAGGAGGGCTATAATCCGGAATACGGCGCCCGACCGCTCAATCGCCTCATACAAACAAAAATATTAAATCCGGTCGCCACTCACATCATCGGCAGTGGGGCTAGAAAGGGCGACATCGTGACCGTGTCTATGAAAGGTACCGAACTCGTCATCGAAACCAAACGCGCCGCCCGCGCTCACAAGGGGATGAAGATGAAGTCAAAGGCAACTGTCTAAAAATTGAGTTTCAACCCAAAATATGTATAATGTTTCTGTTGCGACCATTGTCGCAAAAAGCGTCGGTGGTGGAGTGGTCTATCACAACAGACTGTAAATCTGTCGCCTTCGGGCTTCGTTGGTTCGAATCCAACCCGGCGCACAGCACCAGAGCAAAAGTCCTCTTTGAATGGGAGCACCCTCTTGATTTAAAGCTGGATATAGGCTAATATATACGAACTATGTCACAAGATAAGCTTTTAAGGCTGAAATGCGGTGTTTGCAAGAACGCCAATTACTATACAAAAAAGAACAAGAAAACCGTCTTGAAAAAGTTGGAGCTTTTGAAATATTGCAAAACCTGCAAGAAAAAGACCAAGCACAAAGAAGCCAAAATCACCGGCTAATCAAAAAATCCCCTCAAGGGGATTTTTTGATTCTATTTGCTTTTTGCGGGCGATGGAAGAATCGAACTTCCGCCAACGGTTTTGGAGACCGTTGTTCTACCACTAAACTAATCGCCCAAGAAAATAACTTGCTATTTATAGCAGAAAATCAGCTTGAAATCCACTCAATATCTTTATATCTTTTAAACCAGGTTTCTTGGCGTTTGGCATATTGGTAAATTTTAAGGGCGAGGAGGGATTCGAATTCTGCGCGGGAGAGTTTGTTTTGCAGGCAGAGGGCGCAGTAGCGATATTCTAGTCCTAGGGATTCTAGGCGTTTCCAGCTGATTTTTTGTTTTTCATGTAGATTTTTGACTTCTCTTAACATACCTATTTTCAAACGAGCTTTTAATCTCTTTTCTATTTTCTCTTTCAATATTTCTCGCGGAGCGGTAAGACCAAACCAAAGTACATCGTAATCGGACTTTTGTTTTCCTGCCCGGCCTTTAGTCGGGTGCTTTGGGACTTTACCAAGCGCTGTCGCGATTTCAATCGCGCGAATCAAGCGGGCGGGATTTTTGCCATCTATTTCTTTTGCACGCCTCGGGTCTAACTTTTTTAATATCTTGAAAAGCGCCACTATGCTTTTCTTTTCTAGTTTTTTGCGGAGGGTTACATTTGGCGGCACTTCGGGAATTTCAATTCCACGCAGTAATGTATCAATATAAAATCCGGTGCCGCCAACTACGATGGGCACATTTCCACGAGCAGAAATTTCTTTAATTGCTTTCTTCGCATGAGAAATGAAATCCGAAACAGCAAAAACCCCGCCCGACTGAACATTCGTTCGGGCAGGTTTTTTAAGACTAGCTATGTCTAGTAAATGGTGGGGAATACCTTTCATTTCGCGCTTGGTGATTTTCCCGGACCCAATATCCAAACCTTTATACACTTGCCTTGAATCAGCCGAAATAATTTCCGCTCTGATTCCTTTTCTACCGATCGATTTTGCCAATGACACGGCAAAATCGCTCTTGCCGACGGCAGTCGGTCCTACGATGGCAATAATTTTTTGTTTCATTTTTTATATTTTAATCCAACAAAAAATTCATAAAATGGACCCGCCACTGCCCCTAGCGCTATTGCCCAATAAATTTCTCCCATTGGAACTCCTAAAAATAAATGATAATTTATTCCCTTGCCATGATACCAATGATCTATAATTGAAGGAAACAAATGAATAAGTATTATATAATTTAAAAAAGTTATTAAACTGAATATAATGCCGCTTATGATTGCATCGCGTAGTAGATCTTTTCTCAAATAAATCATAAAAATAGTTAAAATTATTATAGGGATAAGAACTGATAACATTGTATTAATTTTAAAAAATAGCATAGAAATAACAAAAAGAGCCAAGCTAATACCAAATACTGGCAACAAGAAAACACTCCAGTCATGTGAGCGATTTTTACGTTTTGAATGTTTTATTCCGAAAATTTCTTCATATACAACATTGGCAATTCCCCCAGCAAGAAATCCGTAAATAAAATCTTCCATCCCAAATTTTGAGCCAAAAATAAACTGAGGAGTCCAGTAATCATATATAAATAACCTCTCTGATATTAGCGCCCAGAAAGATACACAAATACTCCCAATTAACATTTCCTTCCTCAAGTCTTTTCGTTTCCAATAAAGAAAAATCCATAAAGGAAAAAAAAATAAAGCAAATACAAAATAAGCGTATTTTTCAGTTATCATAAATATAATACTATCATTTTTTCATTCTTTCCAAAGCCCGATAGTTTCTATAAATTCATCCACATTTTTTGATATACGGATGATATAAGCAAATTTACCTTTAAATACTACTCGCCTAGAATAGGATTTAAAACCAAATTTTAATATAGATTCTCGCACATCCTTTTCTAATTCTGGAATGATAGTTGTGAAATTTAACATTTTATATCCACGATCATAATATATTGAGCCGTCAGTTTGAAAAAGTCCACGTAGACATTCTTTTGTATATGTTTTATTTCTTCTGATCCACAAAGGGATTCTTGCGGACTGTTTTGCTTTGGAACCGTCTTTAGCTTTCCAACCCAAAATAGCTTCCAAGCTATTTGAGTAGCAAGATATATCGACACAACCCGTTCTATTTATTCTTGAAACTTTGTTTTTAGGCAGGAGTATTTTTATATTTCTTTCTATCTCATCTACAAGTTTGGGGTACTTCTTATCACAACTCACTCTAAGTCTGACAGCTCTACCATTAGGATTTGACAAATTACCATCACCGATAGCTACACCTATGAGATATGATTTTATCTTGTTTTTAGGACTTGTTTCCAAGTGTCTCTATTGTACCAAACTCGCACCTATTTTCAAAATCGTAATCACTAGCGTTCCCCGCGCGCTGAAGCGCCTCT
>CALRBJ010000009.1 GCA_943354205.1 Candidatus Nomurabacteria bacterium | reverse complement strand
TTGAATTGGAAGACAAACTCCGCGAAGCGCTCGGCACTCGCGTGCACATTGAGCGTCGAGAAAACGGCGGACAGATCATGATCGACTTCTTTACCCATGAAGATTTGCAGGGGATACTGGACTTGATGAAATCAAACAAAATCGCCGACGGCGGAGAAATGGTGCGCAAATTTGACGAGATAAAAAAAGAAGAAACTGCGAACGCGGAGCCAGAAATGAAAATAGAAGACGACACGGTGGATATGAGCGATGATCGTAGTATCGATGAGAAAAACGACAGCGATTCAGATTTGTACAATGTAAAAAACTTTTCAGTGTAGTCTCTAAGATTTTTTCCTAGAATAGGGCGAGCGGGCTATTTTTTCCATGTAGCTTCGAATGTGTTTCTTTGCGAGAGCGGTCTTTGTGTGCTCGAGCCATTTGGCCACTGGGTGGCAATCCTTTTTTACCATGACATCCACGATGTCGCCATTCTTTAATTTTTCATCCAAAGAAATAAATCGCGAGCCGACTTTGGCCCCGTAGATATGATTGCCGATGTTGGAGTGTATGGCATAAGCGAAATCTATCGGAGTGGAATCCTCGGGTAGGTCTACCACATCGCCTTTCGGTGTAAAAATAAAAATGCGGTCGCGAAAGAAATCCATTTTCAAGTGCTCGATAAATTTGCCCGGCTCCTCGGTCATCTTTTGCAAACCGACCAGATTTTCCACCCACTCGAGCTTGCTTCCACCCAAGTGCCCGCTCTGGGTGCTCTTTTTCCTCTTGTGCTCCTGCTCTTTGTACATAAAATGCGCGGCCACTCCATATGCGGCTTCGGCGTGCATTTCCTTTGTACGGATCTGCACTTCCACTATGCCGCCGTCGCCGGTAAAGATGGTGGTGTGGAGTGATCGATAGCCGTTTGGCTTTGGGATAGCTATATAGTCCTTGATTCGGCCCGGCAGAGGGCGCCAGAGCGAGTGCACGATGCCGAGCACGCGATAGCACTCCTCGATGGTGTCGACCACGATGCGCAGAGCGCTGATGTCGTAGATCTTTTCTATGTCCATATTGTAGCGCTGGAGTTTTCGCCAGAGACTATATTTGTGCTTGATACGGAAATTTATTTCATCCACATGCACTTCGGGATGCCGACCCAATTCTTTTTTTAAAATTTTGTTTACTTCTTCTAAGTGTTTTTTCTTTGTCGAACTGCGCTCAGCCAATAGATCTACGATTTCTTTGTATTCCTTTGGGTATGCATAGGGGAATGCGGCGTCTTCCAGGTCGCCCTTTAGTTTTCCCATACCGAGGCGGTTTGCAAGCGGGGCATGTATCTCGATGGTTTCAAGGGCGATGCGCGGGCGCTTGTCTTCGCGTACGTACTCTAGGGTTTGTACATTGTGCAAGCGGTCGGCGAGCTTTATTATGAGCACACGTAGATCATTTGAAGCGGCGATGAAAAATTTTCGCAAACTCTCTACATGCCGATCGTGCCCTTTGTATTTTACTTTTCCGAGTTTGGTCACGCCTTTTACCAGTGTGGCGATCTCCTCGCCAAATTCTTTTTCCAATTCTTTTTCTGTGACCTTTGTGTCTTCTACTGTGTCGTGGAGCAATCCAGCGGCGATGGTCTTTGTGTCCATGCCTAGGTTCGCCAGATTTTTAGCAGTTTCAAAAACATGCACAAAATATGGATCGCCGGAGTTTCGCAGTTGACCTTCGTGCGCCATCTCGGCAAAGTGGTAGGCCTTGGTCAGAAGTTCGCGATCTTTGTGAGTCGTCGGCTTTGCCATATCCATCAAATCCTTTATGTGGGGGACTTTCTTTTCCTTTTTTGCGGACTCTTCAAAAATCTTTTCTGTCATATCTCTAGTCTAGAACGAAAATGGATAAATGCAAAGAGCCTTTGCCCGACTTGCATTCACCTATAAAAGGTGTATGATTTTCGTAACACAGATTTGTTCTTTATCTTTTCCTCGTTCTATTTGAATAAAAGGCCATCTTTTTTGCCTGGACATCGTGCTCACGCAAATCTGGCTAATCTATCAAATTGATTTCACTTCAAATTAAGCACGAGAAGAAAACAGACATTGAAAAATTTGTAATGATCAAAGAAAATTAGAACTGTTGGTCCCTTAATCTAAACCAAATTGATTAACCTAAATCCAACTAACAAAAAATCATAACCTGAATTTCTTTGGTTCAAGGGCGGAGCTTCACAGCCTCGCCCTTTTTTTCTACCCCAAAATTGTTGCATTGTAAGCTATCGCTTAGTTTTGCAACAGTATTGACAGAATCTCAAAAGAGAGTAGTGTTTGGGTATAAATTCATTAAAAATGGAAATACAAGTATTTAAAAGAAGATTTTCTCCTGAAGGAAAATATTTATTTTCTGCCAATAACCTTGTTTGGGCAGGAAAAGAAGAATCAGTATTAAAAACACCAAATAGTCAATGGTGGGTTCAAGTGAACGATAAGGAAACTATTCTCGAATTAGTTTCTTTCACTAAAGACGCCGTTGAAAAAGTTTTTCCTAAAGGAAAACATATTGAGTTTGTTTTTGAAAGAGAGGAAAGGAAAATAATCCAGATTCCTTTTGATGAACATACTCTTGCAACTGCTGAAGATTTATCAAATGATGAGTTTGAAGAATTTCTAAAAACTTGCTCCTTTGTTTTTGAAGGTTGGAAAGGATAATACTAAATCTGAATAAAACCAATGCCCGTTATTAATTTAACGGGTTTTTTATTTCTTCTCCAATTTATCAGGCCTATGATTTAGACATTTATTGTTTGAGCATCGCTCTGGTATGGTTTTGGTGCCATCCATCATCAGGCTGTTGCACATGTGGCAGACATTGCCGGTTGGTTTGGCTTTGATTGCGTTCTTGCAGTCAGGATAGTTTGAACATGAGTAGAATATGCCAAAGCGTCCGCGGCGCTCCATCATCTCACCTTTCCCGCAAGTAGGGCAGACGACGCCGGTCATTTTCTTTTTCTTTTCTTCTTCATCTTCTTTTATAAATTTGCATTTTGGATAGCGCGAGCAGGAGATAAACATACCGAATTTGCCTTCGCGCAGCACGAGCTTGCCTCCGCCAGACTTTCCTTTTTTATCGCCGCACAGCGGACACATCTCGCCGATTTCTTTAGGGCCCGCCATTTCACTGCCGTCCATTTTGCGCGCGCCCATGCACTCGGGGTAGTTTGCGCAAGAATAAAACTTGCCATTGCGCGCGAGTTTGATTATCATTTTGCCGCCGCATTTTGGGCAGAGCACATCGTCCGGCGCTTCGCCCATGTTGGTCGCTTTTGCCAATTTATCTTTTTCTTTTACTTCTTTCAAAAATGGCCCGTAAAAATCTTTCAGTGTTTTTGTGTATTCTCTTTTTCCTTCGGCGATTTCATCGAGCTGGTCTTCCATTAGGGCGGTAAAGGTATCAGAAATATAGGTAGGGAAGTTTTCTTCCAAGAATCCCGAAACCACTTCGCCGGTATCGGTCGGGAAAAGAGTTTTACCTTCCTTTAGTACATATCCGCGCTCTTCGATAGTGCGCATGATAGAGGCGTAGGTACTAGGCCGGCCGATACCGCGTGATTCCAATTCTTTCACCAGGCCCGCTTCGCTGTAGCGATTGGGTGGCTCGGTAGCCTTTTCGGTGCTCGAGAGTTCCACGAGGGTGAGCGCTTCACCATCTTTTACTTTTGGCAGTTCCACATCTTCGCCGCGCGCATCGACATCGCAGGCGAGCCAGCCGGGGAAAAGTACACGCGAGCCGTTTGCGACAAAATCTGGCATGGTGAAGGACGGTCCTTCACCATGTGGTGAAGGACCGTCCTTCACGGATACATTCGCGAGTAATTTTGTTTTCATTAGTTTCGCATCGGTCATTTGCGAGGAAATCGCGCGCTCCCAAATGAGGCGATACAATTTTTTCTGTTCATCGTTCATGCCGGCCGAAATTTGCTCCACATGTGAGGGACGAATGGCTTCGTGCGCTTCCTGCGCGTTTTTAGATTTTGTTTTATAAATATGCGCTTCGGCGTATTCTTTTCCGTATTTTTTAGCGACGACAGCGAGGATTTGCTCTTGAGCAACCTTGGAAACGTTTGTGGAGTCGGTGCGCATATAGGTGATGTGCCCCGCTTCGTATAGTTTCTGGGCGACCTGCATCGTGCGTGAAGGAGAAAAGCCGAGGCGGGTTGAAGCGACTTGTTGGAGTGTGCTCGTGGTAAACGGTGCGCGCGCCGAGCGCTTTTGTTCAGATTCTTTTACTTCTTTTACTATCCACTTATTTTCTTTTCCAACTTTGAGAATTTTTTCTACAATTTTTTCATCGCGTGGTTCTTCACTGCAATGCAATTGCAAAGTTTCATTTTTCTCAGTTTTAAAAAGTCCATCGAGCGTCCAATATCGCTCTGGCACAAACGCGCGGATTTCGCGCTCGCGTTCCATGATGATGCGGAGCGCGGGGGATTGCACTCGCCCAGCCGAGAGGCCGTAGCGCACCTTTTTCCAAATCAAACCCGAGAGGTCGTAGCCCACCAGGCGGTCGAGCACTCTGCGCGCTTCCTGTGCTTGCACCAATTTGTCATCTATATCTCTCGGATTTTTAAGCGCTTCCTCTACTGCTTCTTTGGTGATTTCATTAAAGGCTACACGTTTGATAGGCGCAGTTACTTTTTTATCGCCATCCAGTATTTGTTTTAAATGCCAAGATATGGCTTCGCCTTCGCGGTCCGGGTCGGTGGCGAGCATGATTTCGCTCGCATCCTCGCCCAAGCCGCGCAGCTCCATGACTACTTTTTCTTTGCCTTTAGAAATTTCGTAATGCGGAATAAAACCGCCTTCGATATCTATCGCGGCTTTGTTTGATTTCGGCAAATCGCGCACGTGCCCGACACTCGCGCGCACGGTAAAAGCGCCGTCCAAATATTTCTCAATCGTCTTTGCTTTGGAAGGCGATTCCACTATTAAGAGTTTCATATTCTTTGCCATGTCCGCTAAGTATTACACGAAAACATTTTTTTAGGCAAATTTATAATTTTTTATCCTCTTCGTATTTCTCCCATTTCTTCTTTTATCATTCCTTTTATTTCCATCGCTGAAAGAAGCATATTTGTTTCGGTTATCGGTCGGCCGAGGGCGCGAATGAGTTCATCGCGCGGAGTGGGTTCAAGCAGTATTTCTAAAATTTTATTTTCTTCCGGAGAGCAATCAGCAAAAAGTTTTTCTTGCTTCATTTCATCATCGGGTAAATCAAAACCGAGCGCTTCAAGTAAATCTTGCGCACAGGTGATGGGTGTCGCGCCTTGGCGAATGAGGCGGTTGGTGCCGGAGGCATTGGGCGCAAATATTTGGCCTGGCACGGCCAACACATCGCGGTTGTAGTCTACCGCCATTCTTGCAGTGATTAGCGCACCGGATTTTTCGGGAGCTTCTACTACGAGTACGGCCTTGCACATACCGGCGACGATTCTGTTTCTTTGGGGAAAAGAATACTGTGTGGCTTTGAATTCTGGTTCAAATTCTGAAAGCAAACATCCGTGTTTTTCTATTTCTCTAGCAAGAGGGATGTTTGGTTTTGGAAAAAGAGCGATTTCGTCCAAGCCCGAGCCCGGCACCGCAATAGTCGGCAAGTTGTTTTGCATTGCGTATTTGTGCGCGAAAGTATCTATGCCGGTGGCGAGCCCCGATACTATAGTAATAGGGTAGCCTTTGAGTCCGGCAATTAGTTTTTCACAAACATCTTTTCCATAGCTTGAGCATCTGCGGGTGCCGACGATAGCCAAGTGAATGTTTTCTTTCGGCGGCAGATCTCCGCGTATATATAATTGTGTCGGTGGTTGGGGAATTTCAAAAAGCCCCGCTGGCCAATCTTCTTTTTTGAGTTTGTTGATTTTATACATAATTATTTATCTGCATGCGAAGCTTCACCCATATAAAAAATTTCGTCCCTGCGCCCTTCTTTGGGCGCTAAGGGGGACAAAGTGGGACCCTCGGGCGCGAAATTTTTTACATGGGTTTCGCTTTCGCGCTGCGCCTTTCAAAATTTTAACATTTTTTGTATAATCAAATCCATGTTAGATATCAAATTCATACGGGAAAATAGGGATATTGTAGAGGCTTCGGCAAAGAACCGTGGCAGGAATCTTGATTTGGATGAGTTAATTTCTTTGGACGATAAACGCCTAGCCTCTCTAGTTAGCGTAGAGGCTCTTCGCGCTGAACAAAACCAGGTTTCAAACAAGATAAAAGTAGAAAAAGATGACACAACTCGCTTCCAAATGATTGAGGAGATGAAAGTTTTAAAAGAAGATTTGAAAAAGCGAGAAGATGACTTGAAGGAAATTATAGAAGCTTGGCAAAAGGCGATGCTTCAAATTCCAAACATCGTCTCAGTCGATACTCCGATAGGCCCAGATGAGTCTGGAAATAAAGTAGTGAGGACTTGGGGAGAAAAACCACAATTTTCTTTTACTCCAAAAGAGCACGATGAACTTGGTGAAGCCCTAGATATTATTGATACAAAAACTGCAACCGAAGTTGCTGGTCCGCGTTTGGCATACATAAAAGGCGATTTGGTTCGTATTCAATTTGCACTTATTCAAATGTGTCTAGAAATTATGACCAATGTGGAAACTCTGCAGAAAATTGCGGATGATGCAAAAGTTTCCGTAAAAGTGACTCCGTTTATGCCTGTTCTTCCACCAGTATTTATCAAGCCAGTTATGCAAGTAAAGATGGCGCGATTCATGACACCTGAAGAACATTATCTTTTTCCAAATGATGATTTGATGTTGGTTGGTAGCGCCGAGCATACTTTGGGCGCTATGTATGCCGATACTATATTTACCGAAGCAGATATGCCATTGCGTTATCTTGGGTATTCAACCGCGTTTAGACGGGAAGCTGGGTCTTATGGAAGGGATACAAAAGGCATTATTCGCCAACACCAATTTGATAAATTAGAAATGGAAACTTTCTGCTTGCCTGAAAATTCTATTCAAGAGCAAGATTTTCTCGTGGCTATCCAGGAATATGTTTTGCAAAAATTAAAACTTCCATACCAAGTAGTTGCTGTTTGTACTGGAGACATGGGGTTCCCCGATGTTCGCCAGCTCGATATAGAAACTTGGATGCCTGGACAAAATAAGTATCGCGAAACCCACAGTGCCGATTTGATAGGCAGTTTCCAGTCTCGCCGGTTAGGCACTCGCATTAAACGCGCTGATGGCAAGATAGAACCAGTTCACATGAATGACGCAACTCTCTTTGCAATGGGGCGAACCATGGTGGCTATCATTGAAAACTACCAAAACGAAGATGGTTCTATTACCATTCCAGAAGTTCTGCGCCCATACATCGGAAAAGACAAAATAACTTTGGAATAAAATGCAAAAGAAAATGCTCTCTTTTAAATCGGCGCATTTGGAACAGTTAAAAAAACAAAGGCGCCAGATATTTCTACGCAAGGCAGTTTTTTATTTTGTGTGCCTCGTCGCTCTATTTTTCATCCTCTCTCTTGTTTCTAAAATAAAAGGCTTTGCCATAAAAGATGTGGCGGTCTCCGGTGCGAGTGTGATTTCGACTGATGAAATAAAATCAGCCGTGCAAAAAGACATTTCTGGAAATTATCTCCATCTTTTTTCCAAGAAAAATATTTTTATTTATCCCAAGAATAAAATAGAAAGAGATTTGCGGGATAATTTTAAAAGGATAAAAAATTTGAATGTGGCTATGGGGGAGCACAGTACCTTGGATATAAAACTAACCGAGCAGAACCAAGAATTTTTGTGGTGCGCCGATGCGATTAAGTGCTATTTCCTGAACAAAGACGGCCTGATATTTTCCGAAGCCCCATTTTTCTCGGGCGATGTGTATTTTAAATTTTTTACTACTCTTTCTTCGGCCGATGCAGCACACCCGATCGGTGCGAAAGTTTTTTCTCCGGAAACTATGGCAGGCATTTCAGATTTGATAAATTCTCTGCCAGCGATCGGCCTAAAATCGATTTCCTTGTCTTCCGACCTGCCGGGCTCTTTTGCTATAGCCCTTGCTGGTGCAAACTCGCCCAAACTTCTAATAAAAGAAAAATCTGATTTCACCAAAATCTACAACAATCTTTCTTCTGCTTTAAACACTGAACCTCTGAAGACAAAAATCAAAGAGAATTATGCCTCGCTCAAATACATAGATTTACGATTTGAAAATAAAGTGTATTATAAGTTCTCACAATAAGTATAAGTAATAAGAATAAGTATAAGAGAGGAACAATGCAGAATTCATTTTGGGAAAAATTGAAGAAGCCGTTTTTTGTGCTGGCGCCCATGGCCGATGTCACCGACACGGCTTTTCGCCGGGTCATAGCAAAATACGGCAAGCCCGATGTGATGTGGACGGAGTTTGTTTCGGCCGACGGCTTGGCGCACCCGGTGGCCCGCGAAAAATTGAAGAGAGATTTGGAATATACCGAAGGAGAGCGCCCAATTGTGGCCCAGCTTTTTGGTGGCAACCCGGAAAAGATGGAAATGGCGGCGCGGCTTTGCGCAGAGCTCGGCTTTGACGGCATAGATATAAACATGGGTTGCCCCGACAAGACGATAGAAAAGCAGGGCGCGGGTGCGGCTACAATTAAAAGTCCAGAACTAGCGAAACAAATAATAGAAGCTGCCCGGCGCGGAGCTATTGGTAAAAATAAACAGGCCTTGCCTGTTTCAGTAAAAACACGAATTGGTTTTAATAAAGAAGAAATAAATACTTGGATACGATTTTTACTAGAACAAAAATTGCCGGCGCTCACCGTGCACTTGCGCACCCGCAAAGAAATGTCGGCCGTACCGGCGCACTGGGAACTGATGCCTGAAATTATAAAACTCCGCGATGAAATTTCTCCCGAGACATTGATACTTGGCAATGGTGATATAAAAGATTTGGAAGATGCTAAAGAAAAGGCAAAACAATTTAAATGCGATGGTGTCATGCTCGGCCGAGCGATATTTGGAAATCCATGGTTGTTTTCCGGCGGGAAAAGGTCGGACCTTAAATCCCCAAAAAGGTCCGACCTTGAGGAGCCGGATGTTAAAGAAAAACTTTCTGTCATGGTAGAGCACACGAAACTTTTTGAAGAACTTTTGGGTGATATAAAATCTTTTTCCATAATGAAAAAACATTACAAGGCCTATGTAAACGGTTTTGACGGCGCCAAAGAACTCCGCGTGCGCCTTATGGAGGAAGCGACCAATGCCTCCGACGTAGAGCGAATTGTGAATGAATTTCTAAAATAGTATACTGGGTCCATGTCAGATTTAGCACTCTATCGCAAATATCGCCCGGAGACATTTAAGGATGTCGTGGGGCAGGAGCATATTGTAAAAGTCTTGGAGACTGCTTTGAAAAAAGGCAATATCGCACACGCGTACTTGCTCACCGGTAGCCGCGGCACGGGCAAGACGACTATCGCGAGAATTATCGCTCGCGAGCTCGGCACCAGCCCAAACGATATCGTGGAGATGGATGCGGCCTCGAACCGCGGGATAGACGACATCCGCGAACTGCGCGAAGGTGTGCGCACCATGCCTTTTGATTCTAAATATAAGGTCTACATTATCGACGAGGTGCACATGCTGACCAAAGAAGCCTTCAATGCGCTTTTGAAAACATTGGAAGAACCCCCAGCGCATGTGGTTTTTATTTTAGCGACTACCGAACTCTACAAAGTACCCGAGACCATCGTTTCCCGCTGCCAAACTTTTGAATTAAAAAAACCAGCCGAAAATTTGTTAAAAAATGTAGCGAGCGATATCGCAAATAAGGAAGGCTTTACACTAGACGCCGGCGCGAGTGAGCTCGTCGCGCTTTTGGGCGATGGTTCATTCCGTGACACTCTAGGCATACTTCAAAAAGTACTTTCATTTTCAGGCGACCCGTCCTCAAATGGCCGGGCAGGCAAAAAAATAACTTTAGCCGAAATAGAATCAGTAGCCGGCGCGCCGAGCGGTAAAAACATTTCTGCCTTTTTCCATGCGCTCATCGCCGGCGATGCTTCGGGCGCTATCGCATGTGTAAAAGAGGCGAGCGATGCCGACATAGATATGAAATTATTTATAAAACTCATCACGAGCAAACTGCGCTTGGCCATGCTCTTGCGCTATGCGCCGGAAATGTTTGAGGGTATGAAGGCCGATTTGAGCGAGGGTGATTTAAAACTCGCCGCCGACTTGGCAAAAGACACTTCTAAAATTACCAAAGCCGAAACCCTCCTCGCCCTCATTGAAGCCTACGAGCAAACCGCCAAAGCATTTATCCCGAGCCTGCCGCTTGAACTCGCTATCATTAAAATTTTGTCTTAACTAAAATTATGATTTCACGAAAAGAAGTAGTTGTAATTTGGCCGTAAAAAAGATAAGCTATATCAGATTTTAAAAAATTGTACGCAGTGCTGGGGTATCGTCTAATGGTAGGACAGAGGCCTTTGAAGCCTTTAATCGTGGTTCGAATCCATGTACCCCAGCCTTGCGCAGAATTTGATTATGTCAAAATCCAATCTGAATTAGAAAAGATTATTGATATCTTTTAATTTTGAATTTCATCAAAAACAATGTAAAGTAAGACCCTATGGCCCACGGCGAAGTCGTAATACGATTTGAAAAAGTTTCATTTGAATACGGGCACAACAAACCGATATTGGAAGCGGTGGATTTTTCTATTCGCCGAGGCATGAAGGTGACGATAATGGGGCAGAATGGCGCGGGTAAAAGCACGCTCTTTGGCCTCATCACCGGAGCGCTCACACCGGAGGAAGGGAATATAAACCTCGCGCAAAAGACGACTATCGCCCTTTCTCGCCAAGTCATCCCGCGCGATGAAATGGATTTGACCGTGCGGGACTTTTTCTTGAAATGTTTTAAAGAAAAAATTTATGATATAGACCCGCGGATAGACGAGGTGTTGGAAATCGTAAACTTAAAAGGCCATGCCAAAGTGCACGACCGAATAATAAAAACATTTTCAGGCGGACAACAGGCGCGCTTGCTCTTGGCCTCGGCGCTGATTCAAGAGCCCGATATTTTATTACTAGACGAACCGACGAATAATTTGGACAAAGCCGGCATCTCGCACCTAACTGATTTTTTGGTGAGTTATAAAAAGACCGTGATTGTGATTTCGCACGATGCGGCATTCCTAAACGCTTTTACCGATGCGGTGCTTTATTTAGATGTCTACACCAGAAAGATAGAACAATACGTGGGCAACTATACCGATGTGCGCGACCAAATAGCGGCGCGACTCGAGCGCGAGAATAGAAAGAACGCCCAGCTCTCCAAAGAAATCTTGGCCAAAAAAGAACAGGCCAATGCTTTCGCCATGAAAGGTGGAAACCTGCGTGCAGTAGCCAAGCGCATGCGCGAATTGGCGGAGGATTTGGAAGAAGAAAAGGTAGATGTGCGCAAAGAAGACAAAACTATCCGCCCGTTTACTATCCCCGTGCAGGAAGACATCAATGGCGACATCGTGACCATTTCTTCGCTTTCAATTTTTAAAAATGGCAAACCAAAAAAAGTAAAAGCCAATATAAAACTACGCAAGAAACAACATCTACTTTTATCAGGTCCAAATGGCATCGGCAAAAGCACGCTCCTAGAATCGCTCGCCAGTGGCAAAGCCGAAGGCGCCATCATTTCTCCAAACATTCGCGTGGGTTATTATCGCCAAGATTTCTCTACGCTCAATTTCAACGACAGCGCTTACAAATCCCTCGCCGATGTCTCGCTCGCTATCACCGGCCGCATAGATGAAGAAAAAATCCGCTCTATCATGGCCGGCTTTCTCATCACTGCCGATATGGCGCATACCAAAATCGGCTCGCTCTCGGAAGGGCAGAAGGGCTTGGTGGCTTTCGCCCGCTTGGTGATAGAGGCGCCCGGGCTTTTGATACTAGACGAACCGACCAACCATATAAACTTCCGCCACCTGCCGGTCATCGCCAAAGCGCTCGACCAATACCAAGGGGCGATGATACTCGTCTCGCACGTGCCTGAATTTGTGCACCAAATCCGCATAGACGAAAAATTGGAATTGGGGAATTAGTCGCTCGTGTTATAATTTCTACAATTACAAATAAGCTAAAAATAAATTATATGAATAAAACATTACTTTCAGTTTTGGGTATCGCAGTGGTTTTGGTCGGCGGATATTTTTTAATGAAGAGCAAACCAGCACCAACAAATACAATGCAGACAAATGACCAAGTAGGCACACAAGCTTCTGGTACTGATGTGGATACCATGGAAGCTGACAGCACCACTACAAATACGACTACAGCTACGACGAAAGAATTTACCGTTTCTGGCTCAAACTTTGCTTTTTCTCCTTCGACCCTTTCGGCAAACAAAGGCGACACGGTAAAAATAATTTTTAAAAATACCGAAGGTATGCACGATTTTAGAATCGACGAATTTCATGCCATGACATCTGTTTTAAGCTCGGGCAAAGAGCAAGCGATCACTTTTGTGGCCGACCGCGCTGGTACTTTCGAGTATTATTGCTCCATCGGTTCGCACCGAGCTATGGGTATGAAAGGCACTCTGACTGTTAAATAGTCTGCTATAATAGCCTTATGAATTTAAAGAAAACACTACTCTATACAGCGGTTATTTTTTCTTTTATCTTTGCTCGTGGAGTGAGCGCCATCACCGTCGTTCAAAACGGTGGGATAATTCCTTCTACTATTTGGTATTCCAAAGAGCCTTTAGTGGAGGGCGACGTAGTAAAAATCCACACTATTGTCTACGACAATGAAAGCCAAACTCTCTACGGTACGGTAGTGTTTATGGACGGAGAAGTTCTTCTCGGTAAAAAAGATTTCAAGGCTGAGCCTGGCACTGTGTCAGATATATCTATCGTTTGGCAGGTCACTTCTGGCAATCACAATATTTCTGCTTCTATTCAAAACGCTCACATCATAGACAAAGCTGGCAAATCTGAAACTATCACGATCACAAAAAATGAAACTCCGGAGAGCAAGCAATTCATCGAACACAAAGTCGTCTTTCGGCCGACCGATGACACCACAAAGACTGTCGATACGGTTTTCGACCAAGTAGGTAAGGTAGAAAAGACCGCGAGCGATATCATCCCCGCGCCAGTAAAAGAAATCGCAAGCTCTGTTTTCGGCGGAGTCGAGAATTGGCGCGATGCGAATTCTAAATCAACTGACACGAAAATCGGCGAGCTCAAAAATTCTCTAACCATTCTTCCCTCCAAAGACGCGCCCAAAAATACTTTGCCGACCAAACAAAAATTTGGCGACCGGCCACTCGATTATCTAAAAATGTTTGCGCTCCAAGCATGGGCATTTTTAGTCGGGAGTAAAATAGTCTTCTACGGACTCTCTGCTCTCGTATTATTCCTTGTGTTGCGCTTTATTTGGCGCAAGATTTTTAGACGATGAGAAAAAGTTTGACCAGAACCATTCTCGGATGCACACTACTCGTTTTTATTTTCACCATGCCATTTTGGGTGAGTGCTCTTTTGGGCACGACTTTGATCATCTTTTATAAAAAGTATTGGGAAGGAGTCGCTATCGCTTTTATTTTTGATTTATTCTACGGAGCGTCTGACAGCCATGTCGCGCATTTTGGCATAGTCACTATTTCTGCTATGGTTTTGTATATGGTCGCGCAGTTTGCGCGCGAGAAATTGCTTAGAAAATATGATTAGAATTTTTAGATTAAACAAAATAAAGAAAAGAAAACGAAGCAGTATGGTCGAACCCGACGAGATATTTATGGATGCGAAAAATCTACCAGATTTCGACACCCAGCAATTCGAAGGCAGGATGGAGCGTCCGATTTCTAAAAAGACTTTTAGTTTTGTCGCAGTATTCTTGTCGATCATGTGTGCGGTTTTTTTTTCTAGGATTTGGATGCTCGAGGTGGCTCACGGCGAGACATACAAACACAGGAGTGAAAACAATAGCTTGAACAAGACTCCGATTTTTTCTTCACGCGGAGTGATCTACGATAGAAATGGCGTCGCCCTCGCTACAAACGAAGCCGGCGCTGAGGGTAGCGATTTTGCCATGAGGTCGTACATAAAAAACCCTGGCTTTGGGCATCTGCTAGGCTATGTGAGCTATCCGAAAAAAGATAAAAACGGAGTGTACTTGAAAGACCGCGCCGACTTCAAGGGCATGGCCGGAGTAGAAAGGCAGTTCAATACAAAGCTCTCCGGTGTAAATGGTGAAAAGATAGTGGAGGTAAACGTGGGCGGAAAAGTGCAGTCTGAAAATATCACAAACCCGCCAATCGATGGACAAAATATTTTTCTGTCTATCGATTCGAAACTAGAAAGCATTTTTTATAAAGGTATAAAAAATCTGGCCGAGAGCGCGGGCTTTACCGGAGGGGCAGGGCTCATGATGGATATAAATAGTGGAGAGCTTTTAGCTATGACGAGCTATCCGGAATATAATTCAGAGATTCTTTCCGCTGGGTCCAACTCTGCCATAATAAATTCTTACAATGATTCTACAAAAAGGTTTTATCTAAATCGCGCACTATCTGGTCTATACACTCCGGGTTCGATCGTCAAGCCATTTTTCTCACTAGCCGCGCTTAATGAAAAAATAATTGATCCTCTGAAAACTATTTATACCACCGGATCTATTAGCGTGCCGAACCCATTCGATCCCAAACACCCATCGGTCTTCAACGACCACGGTATTTTCGGAAATGTAGATATGCGCAAAGCGATCGCCGTGTCTTCCGACGTTTATTTTTATGAAATCGGTGGTGGATATGGAGACCAAAAAGGTTTGGGTATTTCAAACTTAGAAAAATATTCTAAACTCTTTGCTCTCGATCAAAAGACCGGCGTAGATCTACCCGGCGAATCCTCCGGCGTCATCCCGAATCCAGCATGGAAAGCTAAAAATTTCAAAGGCGATATTTGGCGCTTGGGTGATACTTATCACACTGCGATTGGCCAGTATGGTACACAGGTCACTCCGATAGAAATGCTTCGCGCGGTGGGCGCTATCGCAAACGATGGCACACTTCTCACTCCGCACATTTTATACAAAGATGAAAGCATGCAAAAAAGTGTTTCCGTCGGCATCGACCCATCATATTTTCAAATTGTAAAAGAAGGCATGCGCCAAACGGTGACTAGTGGAACCGCTGTCGCCATAAATGTGCCCTATGTGCAAATCGCCGGTAAGACTGGTACCGCCCAAGTGGGTATAAAATTCGACCGCATAAACTCTTGGATTATCGGCTTTTTCCCATACGATAATCCGCGCTATGCCTTTACCATCATGATGGAGGCTTCCTCTTCTAAAAACAAAGACGGCGCCACCACCGCCATGCGCGAAATCGTGGAAAATATGGAAATGTACACTCCGGAGTATTTTAAGTAGTTTTTGACTTTTCGGCGATTTTTTTATAGAATAGCGGTTAATGAATTCTGGTGATCAATACATAACCGAAGAGAAGAAACAGGCCTTGCTGGCAGAATTGGAAGAGCTCAAAACCACTAAACGCAAGGAAATTCTCGACGCCCTCGAGTTTGCCAAATCTCTGGGCGATCTTTCTGAAAATGCCGAATATCACCAGGCTCGCGACGACCAAGCAAAATTGGAAGATCGCATCACTAAAATCAAAAATATCCTCACTACTTCTAAGGTGGTCTCCAAGCATCACTCGACCTCGGTAGAAGTAGGCTCGACCGTTATCGTTTCCAAAGAAGACGCAAAAGAAAAAAAGAAATACCAAATCGTCGGCGCCGAAGAAGCCGATATGGCATCTGGCAAGATCTCGAACGCATCTCCGCTCGGCGCTGCGCTCTATGGCAAGAAAAAAGGTGATACAATATCATTCAAGACTCCATCGGGTGTCATCAATTATAAAATTATAGACATAGAATAAATTATGGCTTCAATCGAAGAAATCAGGGAAGCGAGATTGGCAAAATTAGAATCATTAAAGAGCGCTGGAATAAATCCGTATCCTATCGATTCTAATATTAGCCACGAGGTCGCGACCGTTATAGAAGATTTTGAAAAGCTTTCTAAAAAGGGCAAGGCTCTCACCTTGGGCGGGCGAATCATGGCTATCCGCGCGCAGGGTGGTTTGATATTTTTTAATATAGACGACGGCACAGGAAAATTCCAAGCGCTTTTAAAAAAGGAAGATGTTGATGCGAGAGATTTTGAACTTTTTGAATCTACGGTAGACATCGGCGACTTTGTTGAAATCACAGGAGCGCTTTTTACTACTAAACGAGAGGAAAAAACTTTAGCTGTAGAATCATGGCGAATGCTTTCAAAGAGTTTGCGTCCATTGCCCGAGAAATGGCATGGCTTGCAAGACACTGAGGAGCGTTTTCGCCGTAGATATCTCGATGCGCTCATGTCCTCCGAAGTAAAAGAGCGTTTTATCGCTCGCTCAAAAATAGTCACCGAGATGCGCAAAATTCTAGACAAAGCTGGTTATTTAGAAGTTGAAACTCCGGCCCTCCAAGCCCTCGCCGGGGGAGCCACCGCCCTTCCTTTTGTCACCCATCACAACTCTTTGGACATCGATATGTATTTGCGCATTTCCGACGAGCTTTATTTAAAGAGAATGCTCATCGCCGGCTTCCCAAAGGTCTACGAAATCGCCCGCGATTTTAGAAATGAGGGGATAGATGTGACCCACAATCCGGAATTTACGATGGTGGAATTTTATGAAGCATACTCCGACGCGCCGAAGCAAATGAAATTTGTAGAGAGCATGCTTCGCTCTATCGTAAAAAATGTTTTTGAAAAAGAAAGCATCGAATACGCGGGTGAGAGCATAGACTTTTCTAAAAAGTTCGCAGTCATTTCGTACTATGATTTGCTCCGTCGCGGAGCGCTTTTGGAGAATCCAGAATCAGCCAGCGCGGAAGATTTGGCGCTCAAAGCTAAACAGCTCGGCATCGATGTGAAGGGCGGCGAGAGCATTCCAAAACTTTTGGATATGATTTATAAAAAAACCTGCCGACCAAAAATAATCCAGCCTACATTTATCGTGGACTACCCGGTAGAATATTTACCTTTAGCAAAACGCCAAACCAAGAATGAAAAATTAGTAGATGCATTTCAGCTGGTCGCGGGGGGAATAGAACTCGCCAAAGCCTTTTCCGAATTGAACGACCCGATCGACCAAAAGGGCCGATTTATGAGCGAAGAAGAAAATAAAAAAGCGGGCGATGATGAAGCGCAAAATTTCGACGCTGATTTTATCGAAGCCATGGAATATGGCATGCCTCCGGCTGGCGGAGTAGGCATCGGTATTGATCGCCTCGTCATGTTCCTGACCGATACGCAAAACATAAAAGAAGTCATCTTCTTCCCAACCATGCGCCCAAAGAATGATTAAATAAAAATCCCCGCTGTTTGCGGGGTTTTTTGTTTTTTAGAGATTTTAATCACTGGAGACTGCTC
>CALRBJ010000008.1 GCA_943354205.1 Candidatus Nomurabacteria bacterium | reverse complement strand
TTCGGCATAGATCCAGAGGGCCTCTTTGACCGATTCTTTTGTAAAATCCGTAAGGGGAGTCAAGAGCTCTATAATCTGGGCTAAATTGGATTCTATGAGTTCGAGGGGAGAATCCTTCCAATAGATCATTTTTGCCTCATATACTGGGGTTTTAAAGTAATAATCTAGCTCTCCGGAGTCGCACATGAGGGTGATGTCAGAGGCATTGGAAATACGGTCTTCTATGGCTGGCATCAAAGCCTCTAACTTCCCTATTGAAAAGTTATCCACACCCTTGACGGCTGATGTGATGTGTTGTAATACATACTTGACGAAATCTTCTTTTGGTAGTTTCTTTAAGTACTCACGATTGAGCCAATTTAATTTTTCTACATTGAAAACTCCACTACTTTTTTGCACCTTAGAAAGGTCAAACTCCCCTACTAACTCGTCTAGAGTAAATATTTCTTGCTCCGTACCAGGATTCCAACCGATGAGCGCCATAAAATTTAAAAGCGCTTCAGGTAAATAGCCGAGGTTTTTGTAATTAGTTACCGAAACTTTTTCTGGATTTTTTCTTTTTGAAAGTTTTGATTTATCGGTATCTAGGATAAGTGGAATGTGCCCAAAGTTTGGCACCGACTCCCCTAGCGCTTGGTACATCAATATTTGGCGTGGAGTATTTGAAATGTGGTCTTGCCCGCGGATGACATGAGTGATGCCCATAGAAATATCGTCTACTACTACGGCAAAGTTGTAGAGTGGAGTATCCAAATCTTTAGCAATCACAAAATCTCCGAGGTCAGTGGTGTCTACCGATATTTCTCCTAAAATTAAATCGTTGAATGTTACAACTTTGTTTGGATTTCTAAAACGAATCACGCTCTCTCGGCGATTTTCAGTCACCGCTTTTGCCGAAACTATTTCTCGCTCTACATCGGCCTCGTTTGACACATATGCCTTGTCTTCGGCGATAAGTTTTTCAAGAATTTTTCTGTGTTCCCCAACATGTTCGCTTTGGCGGTAAAAACCATCGTGTTTTAAGCCGAGCCACTCCAAACAGCTCATGATATCGTCTTCATATTCTTTTTTTGAACGCTCGCGGTCGGTGTCTTCAATACGCAAAAGATATGTGCCCCCATGATGGCGAGTAAATAAATAATTAAAAAGCACGGTCCTCAAACTGCCAATATGAAAAAGTCCCGTCGGCGACGGCGCAAAACGCGTAACGATTTTGGAATTTTTTTCAGAATTATTTTTCATGCTCTAATGCCATATTTATAATTTCGCGGGCGATGGTGAGGGCAGCGTCGGGTTTGGAGAATGCTTTGGCATTCTTGCTCATCTCTTCCCTCTTTGCGCTGTCGTCCATGAGTTTGTTTATCTCGGCCACTAAAATAGAAGGGGTTAAATTTATTTCTTCTATCACACTGCAGGCGCCGGCGCGCGCGTAGCTAAAGGCATTCTTGCGCTGATGATCGCCATTGGAATTGGTGATGGGGATGATGATCGAAGGCTTGCCCCAAGAGGCGATCTCGGCGATAGCTCCCGCGCCGGCACGGGAGACGATGATTTCAGCCGCTCCGCCCGACATTTTCATGGCCAGCTTGTTTAAAAATGGAAATGCTTTGTAATTGTCTTTATTTGGATGACTGCCGATGATCACCCGCGCCCGACCAGAAACATCCTCGAAATTTTCTTTGCCAGTTTGGTGGATGATCTGATATTTATTCAAAAGCTCCGGCAAGACATCGAGCAGATTATTGTTGATGACTTGCGCGCCGAGCGATCCGCCTTCTACAAAAATAACCGGAATGTTTTTGTCTAATTTTAAATATTCAAATGCGCCTTCTTCGAGCGTCATCTTCAAATCTTCGCGTACTGGTTGTCCAGTCCAAGCGGTTTTATCTTTTGGAAAATATTGCGCGCACTCTTCGTATGACACAGCCACACGCTTGGCAAATTTGCCGGCCCATTTGTTTACCCGACCGGGCGCCGAATCAGATTCGTGGATAAAAACTGGAATGCGAAGTATGCGCGCAGCCATGAGCGCAGGAAAGCTGGCATACCCACCCTTGCCGAAAACCACATCGGGGAAAATAGTGAAAAGTTTTATGACGGCGGTAAGCACACCGAAAAATACTTTAAAAATATCGAAAAAGTTTCTGATCGAAAAATACAAACGCATCTTGCCCGCCGGCACATACTCATATTTTATGCCTTGCTCAAAAAGCGCGCTCTTGTCATAAGGACTGTCGCTCATGTAATACATTTTTACCCCGAGAATTTTTTCTTGGTCGGCGATTTTATTTATTTTTTCTGCGATAGCGATAATCGGGTAGAAATGACCGCCTGTACCACCGCCACCAAATAATATTTTCATGATTTTGTGTTTACTTAGTAATCCGGTTACTAAGTTTTTTGAAATTTAGATACATTGAGCACTATACCGATCGCCGCCATTGAAAACAAAAGCGAAGTGCCTCCATGACTTATAAATACGAGTGGCACTCCAGTCAGAGGAAATAGTCCGGTAATGGAAGCGATGTTTAGAAACGATTGGGCTGTAAGGAGTATAACAATTCCAGCGACCAAAAGTCTACCAAAGGAATCGGGGGCCCTGCCAGCGATTTTGAGCCCCCTCATGGCAAAAGCCACAAATAGCAATATGAGAATTGTCGAGCCCACAAAGCCAAATTCTTCGCCCACCACCGCAAAGATAGAATCGCCTTGGGGTTCTGGTAGGTAGTTGAATTTTTGGACGCTTTGGCCAAAACCTCGGCCCAGTACACCTCCGGACCCGATAGCGATCAAAGACTGATCGAGCTGCCAAGACGCGCCGTGCGGATCGCGCGATGGATCCACAAAAGTTTTTACTCGATCTTTTAGATACGGAGTAAAAAAAGCCAAGATCAAGAGTGTCGCGCATAAAATAGCGCCCATGCCTAAAATATATTTCCATTTTATGCCAGATATAAAAAGCATGGAAAGCGCCGTCATCACGATCAAAATGAGGCTCTTGTGATCTGGCTGTTTTATAAGCACAAAAGCGATCAAGGATATCATGACCACCATGGGCAATACGCTCCATTTGATATCTGAAATTTTATTCTTTGTCCAAGACAGCCAAGAAGCGAAGTATATAATAAAAGCGATTTTCAAAAGTTCTACTGGTTGGAAAGACACGAAGCCGAGCGAGATCCAGCGCCGAGCTCCTCCGTGAGAAAATCCAAGATGTGGGATAAATACCGCGAGTGTGAGCAGTATGGAACCGATAAAAAAATACATAGAGTACTTGCGCCAAAATTTATACGGTATACGCGAGGTGATATACATAGCGAGTAAGCCCACCCCTAGCCCTAGGAAAAGCTGACTGCGAAGCACTCCATAAAAAATGGTTTCATTCTTTACCAAAAGTCCGAGAGAGGCGGAGACAAACATAAAGGCACCGATAGAGCAAAGGGTGATCACGAGCCCTAAGAAAATTTTGTCCATGCTGTGTTCTTTCATATTTATCCCACTACCGATATTATGATGCCCAAGATCGCGCAAATGACCGATATGATCCAGTAGCGCATGGTGATCTTTGGGCGCGACCAGCCGAGCGCTTCAAAATGATGATGCAGTGGCGCGATCTTGAAAACTTTTTTGTGAAAATATTTTTTAGAAAAAATTTGTATCGCCGAGGATAAAGCGGTGGCGACCAGTGGAAAAGCGATGACGAGCAGGAGCACGGCGGTGTTTGTCAGAAATGCCACGACAGTGAGGCACATAGATAGGGCGAGCATACCAGTCTCCCCCATATAAAATCTGGCGGGCGGGATATTGAACCATAGAAATGCGAGGATAGCTCCTGTGACTACCGCGCAAAAAGCTGCGATGTCTATCTGGTTGTGGAAAAAAGCGATAGCGGTGTACGAAGCGAATATAGAAGCGAGTACTCCGCCCGAGAGACCGTCTACCCCATCGATCACACGACTCGAAAAAGTGCCGAGCATGACTAAAATAAAAAACGGGATAAAAAACCAGCCGAGATCCCACTCTCCTGCGAGAGGTATATGTATGGAAGACACGCCCAATTTGAAATAAAACCAAGAGGCAAAAAGAAAGCCCAGGGTGGTGATGATAGAGATCAGATATTTTGCCGACAAGCCATGGACAAAGTTTTTAAATTTACCAGTGTATATCTCCAAGCAGTCTTCGAAAAATCCGACCAGAGCACCGAGCAAGAGAGCGCAGAGAGGTAGGAGAGTTTGATTTCTGGAAACAAAATCGAAGCGTCGACCTATGTCCGCTGGAAAAAATTTTGAGATGAGAAAAAGCACAAACATAGTGACAAGCACTGCCCCCCACACGACCATACCACCGACTCTTGGAGTGCGGACTTCTTCATCTTTGTTATGGATGCTCTGATAAGCGACCGATACTCCTAGACCGTTTTTGTCTTGGTTGTTTTCTTCTCTGGCTACCCTCTTCCAAAGTTTGTATTTATAGAAAAAATTTGAGAGTGTGGGGGTGATGCCGATACCCACCATAAAAGATATGGTGGCGCCTAGAAAAACTTTGATGATATCCCCGTTCATAAACCTATTTTACCTTATATTTCGTTATTTGAAAAATCGACACGCTCGGTGAGAGTTTTTGAAAATGCTTCGTAGTCCGGCAAGTTTTTCAAATCGGTGATGCCGAGCATTTGCATGATTTCGAATGTCGGCTTGTAGGTAGCTCTACGACTATCTTTCGGGTCGGGTACACGCTCGACGAGTCCGCGGATGGAAAGATTTCTCAAAATAAAACTAGAATTTACTCCGCGAATAAAATCGATTTCGCTTCTGGTGACCCCGCTATTGTAGAGTACGATAGAAAGTGTTTCGACTGAAGCTTTCGATAGTTCTTTTGAAAGTTCTTCTTTGCGGATTTTTTCAATCATCTCGTGCATTTCGGGGTGCGTGCCCAAAGAAATTTCTTCTTCTTTTTGAACTAGAACTATCCCCCTACTGCCCAAATTTTCTTTCAATTTTTCTACCGCAGAAATTATTTCATCTTTGTTTGCGCCAAGCATTTTGGCGATAGCCGAAAAACTCATCGGTTCGGCCGTATAAAATAAAAGCCCTTCAATTTTTTGTTCTGTATTCATTCGTAATTATTTTTCATCATTTCTATTTCCTGAAAATTCGCATGCTGAAGTGCATCCATTATACCTTGGCGCACCAGTTCGAGCATAGCTAGGAAGGAAACGATGAGCACTACTTTCTCTTCCTTGGTTTTTGGCGCGCCCAAAGAGAAACCGTGACCAGAAAAAGTGCTGAATGAGAGCTTCATCCCCTCTTCTATGCGTTTCGTTAAATTTTCTAGCATCTCTTCTATCGAAATTACTTTTTTCACTTCTATCTCTGGCAAGATTTCTTTTTTGGGAATCGCTGCGATGACTCCATTGAGCGCTTCGTGCAGTTTCGCAATAGATAGGCTGGCATCCGGCGCGAAAACTACTTCTTCATTTCTAAATTCTTCTCGGCTAAAAATTATTTCTTGGCCAAATTTTTCTTTGATTATTTCGCCAATTTTCTGCACCAGCGCATAGAGGCGCACGCGAGTTTCAAGTGATCCAATATCTTTTTTCTCTTCTTCTGACAAAGTTAAATTGGGGAGAAGTGAGCGAGATTTTATCAAAATCAAAGTGGCCGCTACTAAAAGAAAGCTCGTCATGTCGGCATATTCCATTCCTGCCCGGCTCGACAAAGACGGGCCTGACAATCCCCGCACATGCTTCAAATATTCATCGGTCACTTCTGACAAAGAAACTTCATTTACAAAAAGTTTCCGATTTTCCACCAGCTCGAGCAACAAATGCATCGGGCCTTCAAATATTTTTGTTTTTACTTGGTAGGCGGTAGGCATTGAGAACTTAGTATCCTTCTTCACTCAGTCTCTCATCTATTCTATTCATATCTCGTGGGAACATTGAGGCTTCGCGGATATTTTTTAATTCGAGTAATTGCATAGTCACACGCTCGGCGCCGAAAGAAAATCCTCCTTCGGGCGGCACTCCATATTTGAAAGCTTCCAAAAACATTTTCACTTTATTCGGGTCCATTTCCCATAGTTTTACGTGCTCCATGAGCTGGTCGTAATTGTTTACTCGGCGGCCGCCAGAGAGCCATTCTACACCGCGGCAGATGAGGTCCATGCCTTCGTTGTATTCAGGCTCATCAGGGTTTGGATAGACATAAAACGGTTTCTTGCGAGTTGGGTACCCATAGATAAATACAAAGTCGGAACCAGTTTCTTTTTTAACGATCTCACAAATTTCTCTTTCATCCTGCGGATTGGTATCTTTTTCTCCGCGTACATCGCGACCATACACTTCAAAAATCTTTTCCTGCACTTCTCGCAATGAATACGTCGGAGTTTTGTCTATCATCACTGGCAGATTTGCGCCCAACAATTTTATATGCTCTGCATTTTTTTCTTGTACTTCTTTTAATATAAATCGCACGGTTTCCTCGGCCATATCACGCACATCGCGCCAAGATTCAATAAAAGCCATTTCAATATCCAAACACACGACTTCGGTGAGATGCCTGGTGGTAGATGATGGTTCAGCGCGAAAAACTTTATTTACCGTAAAGCATCTTTCAAAGGCGGACATCACGATTTGTTTGTAGAGTTGCGGTGATTGCGATAGATATGCTTTCTTGCCAAAGTAATCGAGTTTGAATACTTCTGCGCCGCCTTCGGCAGTAGCCGGAGTAATAGAGGGCGCTTGGAATTCAAAAAACATATTTTTCTTCATGAATTCTCGGAAAGCATCTATAATCGTTTCTTGCACTTTGAATACTGCTTGCACTTTTGGCTGGCGCAAAACGAGTGCGCGATTGTCGAGCTCGGTAGTAAGTTCCAAATTATAGCCCGTGAGCGACATATCAAATGGCAATGGCGCAGCTTCCGCCAAGACTTCTATTTCTAGTATTTCAAGCTCAATATCGCCATTCAAAACTCCTTCTTTTATATTTCGCTCTGGTCTTTTGTTTACTTTGCCTTTTACCTTTACCGCAAATTCATTGCGGAGCGTTTTTCCGATTTCAAGTGTTACTTCATAAGTAGGTAGAATAACACCCTGCACGCGGCCAGTCATGTCGCGGAAATCCAAGAAAATCATTTTGCCCTGGTCGCGGCGCACGTCTACCCAGCCGCAAATAACAGCCTCCCCGCCAACCTTCTCGCCCAAATCTTTGATATATGTTCTGTCCTTCATAGTTTTAGAATTCTAACAAATCCAATGCTTTTTGGGAAACTAAAAAATTTGATGCTTAGTTAGATTTTGATACTCTGGGCAGGATTTTAGAAGCTCCTCATGAGTTCCCTGCCCAACGATTTTACTGCCATCTACAACAAATATAATATCAGCATCCACAATGGTAGAAAGACGGTGAGCTATGATTATTGTTGTTCTACCTTTTGCCCCACGATTTATCGCTTCATGAATTAGCTTTTCATTTACCGCGTCTAGCGCACTAGTAGCTTCATCAAAAATAAGAATCTTGGGGTCTTTTATGAGTGCTCGGGCAATACCTATACGCTGACGTTCACCACCAGAAACTTTTATGCCACCCTCGCCAATCATTGTATCGAGACCATGGTCTTTTAATTTTGCAACGAAATCTGTGAGCGAAGCCTCCTGCACTACTTTTTTCAAATTTTCTTCATCTACGTTCGCCCCCCCCCTCCGGCAAACCGAATAAAATATTTTCTTTTATACTTCTATCGAATAATTCTATCTTTTGTTCAACATTTCCAATTTTACCACGCAGCCATTTTAAATTTATAGCTTTTAGTGGGACGTCATCGATTAAAATATTGCCAGAAGTTGCATCGTAGTATCTACGCATTAAATTTACGATTGTAGATTTGCCAGAGCCAGACTGTCCGACAAAACCTACTTTTGCACCCGCTGGTATAACAAAACTAACATCTGAGATTGCATCTTCTGATTCATTCTTTTTTGTATCATCTTCATTTTCCTCTTGTTCTTTTAAAGCACTGGTTCTATATGGGTATGCAAAACTAACATTCTTGAATTCAATTTTTCCTTGGAGATTCTCTAATACCTGGCCGTTCTCATTTACGTTAATATCAGGCATTATATCCAATAAATCGTAATACTTTCTTATCTCGGCTAGTTGCAAGAGTATATGTCGTTGTGTGCTCATAATCTGTGTGAGGTTTGAAAATATCGCAGAAATCCATGCAAATAAAGCAATAAACATGCCAACTGAATGTTTGCCCATTAAAATAAAATAAACTCCCAAAGAAATAGATGAATATTGTCCAAGTTGAACAAGAAATTTGTATTTATAATATGATTTTAAATAGGTAAGCCAATTTTTTGTTGAAAAGTTTGAAACTTCTTCAGCGGAACGTTGAAATTCATCTCTTGTTCTTTCTTCTTGCGCTTCAGTAATAACCAAAGTTGAGTTTCTAAAAAGTTCTGACTGCAATTTTGATTGGGCCTGATGTTTTTTCCTCATCTCTTCAATGATGGGTATCATTTTTTTATTTCTTCTCAAAGAAAGAGATACATATAAAACCACAAAACTACCAGCAAGTAAGGCAACGTGGTAATCAAAAAAGGCAACAATTCCTAATGTAACAATAACTTGTATAACATTTGGCAAAAGATTATACAGAGAATTAAACATCAACTGTGTAAGTGAGTTTTGTCCTCTACTAACAACACTTTGCTTAACACCGGAATGTTCATTTATATGTTGGCCTACAGAAAATTCGAACATACGAGATAAAGATTTAACAGAAAAAGATTTTTCAATGTGATCATCAAGGCGAGAAATTTCAATATGTTCACGAATCCAAATAAGTATATTTGCTTGCAAAAGAGAAACTCCAAAAGCATACCCTAAGAAAATAAAAGCATTTTTTATGTTGTGGTGTGTCACGGCGTCAACACTTTTTCCAAAAAGGTAAGGTGAAAATGTAGCAATGGTTTGTCCTATCAACATCAGACCAACCACCAAAGAAATAGAACCCCAAAATGGTTTGAAGAAAATTAAAGAACGCGCGAAAAAAGATTTTTGTTTTTTATTTTCCATTTTAATATATCTTCATCCCCACTTTTTCATGCACGAGAGACATTTTGGCTTCGGCGCGGGCGCGAGCTTTTTCACCGCCTGCTTTGAGGATGGATTTTACTTTTTCCATGTCTTGCGCGAGGGCATTGCGCTTTTCACGCATTGGGCCGATGAAGGCTTTTATGTCGGCAGCGAGAGCATCTTTCAAAATTTTATATTTGCCTTTGTTGGCATCGTAGAGTGAAGTGAGCTCGGCTTCGGTTTTAAATAATTTATGAATTGCATAAACATTTTGCGGAATATCAGCACCGGAATCGGTGACAATACCTGCGACAGCTTTTTCTATTTCGGCATCGGTGCCAAAAAGTGGAATGGTATTGCCATAACTCTTACTCATCTTGCGGCCATCGAGGCCTGGCACTATCGCCACATCTTGCATGATGAGTGGCTCGGGCAGTTTAAATGTGTTGCCAAAAGTATTATTAAATTTTTGCGCGATATCGCGAGCGATTTCTACATGCTGTTTTTGGTCAGCGCCGACCGGCACCGCATCGGCATCTTGAATCAAAATATCCGCCGCCATCAAAACTGGATAGTCAAAAAGGCCCACATTTACTTCTTTTGCTTTTTGGTTCGCATCTTTATACGCCACCGCGCGCTCTAAATATGGCATGGTAGTAATGCAGTTAAAATCCCAAGCAAGCTCGCCTACAGCCCCACCGATATCGGACTGTTTGAAAAGACAAACTTTTTCTGGGTCTAAACCACAAGCTAAGTAATCGAGTGTAACGTCAATAATACTTTGCGAAAGCTTGCCGGCGTCTTGGGTAGTCGTCAGGGCATGTAAATCAGCTATAAACACATAGCTTTCGTATTTCTCTTGGAGGGCGACAAATTGGCGAATGGCGCCGAAATAGTTGCCGATATGGAGAGCACCTGATGGCTGGATGCCCGAGAGCAGTATTTTCTTGTTCATACGGCCATTATAACAAAATATATAGAGGCCGTCATTTTTCCCCATATTAACCCCAGCTTTATTAGTTTTTTGGGTTTTTAACCGCTTGCACAGCCATGGTAGAATCAGCGCATGCCAAAACCATCTCAAAATCTGCGCCTACCTCCACAGAGCTTGGAGTCGGAAAAAGCCGTCTTGGGCTCGATCATGCTCCGCGCCGGCGCGATAAAAGAAATCGACGACATGCTACCGGCCGAAGCTTTTTATAGCGAAAAGCACCGCATCGTCTACCGCTCGATGCTGGAACTCGCCGGCAAAAACGAACCGATTGATTTGCTTTCAATGTCGAGCAAGCTACGCGAGAAAAAACAATTGGAAAGTATAGGCGGAGCGACATATCTTTCAGAGCTCGTCTCGGTCGTGCCCTCTTCTACAAATGTAAAACACTACGCCGAAATTGTTTTGAAGAAGTTTTTGCTTCGCTCGCTCATCGAGTCGGCCGATTTTGTTTCCAATTTAGCGTTTGATGAAAATGATACAGCGATAGAAGAAATTTTGGATACGGCGGAGAGAAAAATATTCTCGGTTGTATCTGCGCCAAAGAATCAAAAATTTGTCGGCATCAAAGAAGCGCTTGGAGAAGCATGGGAGCGTTTGGAGCGACTGCACGAAAACAAAGGCGAGCTGCGCGGAGTGCCGACGGGGTTTCCAGCGCTCGACGATTTGCTCTCGGGTTTGCAAAAATCCGATCTGGTCATCCTGGCCGCTCGCCCTTCGATGGGTAAAACCACTCTCGCCCTCGACATCGCCCGCATGGCCGCCACCAAGCACAATGTGCCAGTGGGAATATTCTCGATGGAAATGTCGACCCAGCAACTCGTCGACCGCCTGATGGCCGCGGAGAGTAGGGTGAATGCTTTTAATTTAAGAACAGGAAAACTTTCTTTGGATACTGAATTTTCTCGCTTGCGCGACGCGATAGACAAGCTCTCGCGCGCGCCGATAATCATAAACGACGAATCGGGCAACTCTATCACCCGCATGCGCGCTTGGGCTCGCCGAATGAAAGCCGAGAAAGGTTTGGGGCTCATCATCGTCGACTACCTACAACTCATGACTACCAGCAAAAATTACGACTCAATGGTAAACCAGGTCACCGAAATATCTCGATCGCTAAAGGGCTTGGCCAAAGAGCTCGATGTGCCGGTGCTGGCCCTCTCGCAGCTCTCGCGTAATGTGGAGAGCCGCGGTGGCCGCCCTCGCCTTTCGGATTTGCGCGACTCGGGTTCGATCGAACAAGACGCCGACGTGGTTATGTTTATCCACCGCGAAGACAAATACAAAGATGAATCAGAGAAAACAAACATCGTGGAGATTTTGATAGAAAAACACCGCAATGGACCTGTGGGTAAAGTAGAGCTCTACTTCGACGAAAAGACCACAACCTTCCTACCGATCGAAAAGAGCAGCTTGGCCGATTTTGAAAAAGCGCCAATGTCGCACGGAGCGCTGGATGATTTTTAAATGGACAATATAGACAAATTAGCAGAATACTTTCGGGAATTTCCCGGCATCGGCGAGCGGCAAGCTCGGCGCTTTGTGTACTTCCTGCTTTCAAAAAACCCTAGCTATTTAGAAAACCTTTCCTCTGGTATAAAAAATATTAAAAAAGAAATCCGCCAATGCGAAAAGTGTTTTCGCTTTTTTACCAGCCCCGAAAAATGTAATTTGTGTTTTAGCCCAAACGTGGAGACCGACAAAATTTTAATAGTAGAAAAAGACAGTGACCTGGAAGCGCTAAAGCGCAGTGGAAATTATCATGGATTTTATTTCGTCTTTGGCGGATTGGTGCCGATAGTGGAAAAGACGACTGAAAGTAGGGTGCGGATAAATGAATTGGTGGAGCGAATAAAGAAAGACCTCACCCCCGCCCCGACCAAAGTCGGGAGCGACCCCTCTCCTTCAAAAGTAGAGGGTCAACTCAAAGAAATAATTTTGGCATTTTCAGCCAGCCCGCAAGGCGAGCACACCGATGTATACATCCGCCGAACCCTCTCTCCCCTAACCGATCCGGCCAACATAAAAATATCCTCCCTCGGCCGCGGCCTTTCTACTGGTACAGAGCTAGAATATTCAGACAAAAGCACATTAGATAACGCTCTCAAAAATAGATCTTAGGCAGATTTGATTTCAATAGTAAATGTAGAGCCCTTGCCGAGACCTTCGGAATCGATAGAGATGGTGCCACCATGGGCGGTGACGATTTCTTTGGCGAGATAGAGGCCTAGGCCGGAGCCGCCGGTGTTCGTCTTGCCCGCTTCCCCGCGCGAGAATTTTTCGAATAGTTTGGCTTTGGTTTCAGGCGAGACTCCCATGCCGGAATCAGAAATTTTAATCAAGATTTTATCCGCAGGCCTTTCCAAAGAAACTTTTACAAAACCCTCCTTGGTGTATTTTATAGAGTTGTCGATGAGGTTTAGAACCACTTGGCGGAATTTTTCCAAATCAGCCCGGGCGATATAGCTTTCTTTTTTGTCAGTTTCAAAAGAAATTTTTAAGCCTTTCTTTTGCGCTGTGAGTTCAAAATCGCTAACTAAATCTTTTACCAATTTTTCTATATCTACCTGCGCGAATTCAAAGACCATGCCCCCCTGCTCGATTTTGGAGACATTGAGCAAATCTTCCACCACCTTGCTCAAATGCTGGCTGGATTCAAACACTTTATTGATAGTTTCTTTTTGGGTAGGGCTGACCTCGCCATACGAACCTTCGAGAAGCATCGAAGTATAACCTTTTATAGCCGTCAGCGGGCTTCGCAATTGATGGCTGGCCAACGACAAAAACTCCGTCTTCAACCGATCGAGGCCTTTGAGCTTGTCGTTTGCGATTTCGAGATTAGCATTTGATGCTTCTAATTGAACTGATAATTTTTCAATGCGAACACGCTGATCTGATTCTCTTTTAAGATTTTTAAATAAAATTATACTTAAAAATATCGTCAATACGATTGTCAAAGAGGTCAACAACTTATCCGTTGCGCTGCTTGTGAAAAATAGCTGACCACCAGAGAGAATTACCAAACCGACAACCAAATAATGCGTGCCCAAAATATGAAAATTGAAAATATCCAACTCAAAAACAGAATAAATTATCACGATCAAAAATACTGGTAAAAGGAAGAGGCTATACAAATTCATTTCATAGTAGCCGGTGGTAGAAGCCAGATACTCGGTAATTCCAAAAGTGGATAAGAATAAAAACATTGAGCCTATTACAATCAAATCAACTTTTTTCTTTTTCCAAGAAATTTTTTTAAAAATAGGATTTATGGCATAAACCAACATAACAACCAAAATGATTCCCTCTACGATTAATTTATAATTCCCTAGAAAATCATTGTTAAAAGCTTCGCAAACTGGTTGGTTAAAACCGAGTACTGATTGTTGCGTAATAGTCAGATAAAATGCCGGCAAGGTTAAGAAAAATAAAGCAATCTTGCTTAAGATCGAAATATCTGATTTTTTAACAGAAACTATCGCAAAATATAAGCCCAGCACAAAAAATACTATTTCCAAATAATCAAGAAACGACCACGTGGTATAAACAAGATTGTAATTATCAGATGTCCAAGCTATAACATCCCCTAAGAGCCAGAGGCAAACTACAACAATAAAAGACAAGAAAACCCTAGAAAAAAGATTGAATTTTGATTTTACAAAAACAAAGATACCTAGAATTAGAGATATTATGATTGGTATAAAGTGAGAATATCTAGCAATAGCCCTAGATTGTATGGCTGTTTGATAGCAAGTATTTAATATTGTATTTGCGTCAATCATATTTATGGTATTAGGGTTTTTATTTTAGGATGATACGAAATCCAATGCATATCATTTTCTAAATCTATAGGTTCAACGGGGACTATAAGTGGTTTTATCCCTATCAAGTTTACAACTTTTTCTATAGCAGACAAAACTACTTCTTTTGTAAAATCTCCCTCAGAACCATCTAATAAGAAATTTTCAAAAATTATTCCAAAACAACTAAATAATAGGAAAAAGTTTATATAATAATCAGTAGCTCGTTCGCCATTGTTTTTCAACCAAATAGAAGCATCGTAAAAATTTAAATCCTTATCGTTATAGCCATGTACAGTAAAAAGTCTCCTGTGAAAATCTACAAGAGGCTCTTTCCAAACGGTCACAACATCTTTTAATCTATTACCATCATGCCCAGCAAAATCTACTATAGTAATTTTTTCTACTGGATATACTCCATTTTTATTTAAATTGTTTTGAACATGAATTTGACCTAAAGAATGTTTAAAATCATTATTAGAAGTAAACTTATCATCTAAATATTCAAAAAAAATTGGGCTCAAATTATTTTCTTTTGCAATTTTTATAAAATGCTGACCTTCGTAGTTAGGTGTTGCAATTTGGCGAAACTGAACTGCATATTTAACTTTATTTTTCAATATTTCTGGTATATCCCCTTTTAATAATTCTTCAACTTTTGCCATGAGTACTGGGTCTTTTTGACGTTCATCTAAAAGCCTAAGCGCATCCGACAAGGGAGTATAAACGACTTGATTAAACAAATTTCTATCAGACATTATTTTTTCGTAATCACCTATTTTTATCATATTATTGGATTGGGTCAGAAGTGCATGTTTCTCCTATATCTAAATTTTCTGTGCATGCTATAGGCTTACACTTTTTAGCTCCGCTTTCGCAAGCATTTGTGCAGTCTTCGTTTGCACAGGATTTAAAATCATTCGCGCTCAAACTATATCTTTTAAAAGTAGAAAGATTGTTTGGGGGACAATTGCCATCAATTGTACAATCTCTCTGAAAGCATGTGCCATGCGAAGGATTGCATGAGACCTCAACTATAAAATTGTAAGATTTGTCGAAGTAAAAAAAGTAGAAAGAAAGGAAAATAGCACTTATACATCCTAAAATTACAAACCGAAGAAAGATATTTCTAGATTTTTGGGAGGCCTTTTCCATAAATTAATTTTAGCACATTTTTACATAAACAGGACGGCGCTGCCACCAATCATTACCGCCACAGCAATAAGCTTTGGCACAATATTTTTTTGAGAAAAGTCTTCTGATACAACAAGCGGGAAAAACATTGTACACACAAATGTCATGCCAAGAGTAATTATAGGCTGGAAAGTGCTTACAAGATAAACAAGGGTTATAGGAGCGATTAATACAGCTCCATAAGTTACCAAATTTCCAACGACAGTCATAATATCGCCCAAAAAATTAAAAAGAAAAATTCTTCTACCGCCACTTATAGTCATATTCATAAAATCTCGACGATATTTAGGAATAAAAATAAATATGAAAAGGCCGCTTAAGAAAAGCCCTAAATGCTCCCAAAAAGCGGAGACCCAAAAACTATTTTCATATGTAACAAATTTAAAAATGACCCCCGTGCCCGCATAAATTAGAGAAGCAAGCCCCATAAGTATCGCGATGCGCCACTTAAAAGAAATTTTCTGTTTTGTAAAATCGATAGAAAGAATTATCGCCCCAGCTAAAATGATAAGTGACCCAAGAAATTGTTTTTTGGTCAAAACTTCTCCTAAAAACCAATGGCCTAATAAATACCCGAAAACAGGGATGAGAAGCATCCAAAGACTGACTGTGGAAACTTCTTCTATTTCTAGAGAATGTAAATAAAAAATAACCCAAACGACCCCGAGCGCCCCGCCTAATAAAAGGAGAAGTTTGTCAGTAATGGGGATAATAAAAATATCCGGGGTAGTGATACCAATTAAAGCGACAACTACGACACCAACAAAGCTTGAAAAAAGCACCAAAGAACCAGCAGAAAATTCTTTACCTTTTGTGTATTTTGAAACTAAAAATTTATCTATAATCGTAACCAGCGACCAAAGAAATGGTGCTGCAAGAGCCACTAAAAACCAATTTTGCATTTTTAAATTATACCACACTATCTATCCGGTGGGATATTATAATAATTTATTAGGAATTTTACGGTGTGGAAGAATGGGTCGTGGAGGGATTCGATCGAGTATTGAACGCCGTGCGGGTCGCGGATAAACATAAACATTAAGAATTTAGGATCGTAAGCTGGGAAATATCCAAAGAGTGAGTGGGTGTGCCGATCGGCATAGTAGCCGCCATTTTTCTCATCGGCGATTTGCGCCGTACCGGTCTTGGCCGCCACGGAATATCGCGGATTCGACACATTGTAGGCTTTGTAGCCCTGATCGACGACAGTCACCAGCATGCGGGTGATGGTTTCGGCAGATTTCGGCGAGAGTATGGCGAGTGGCATTTTTTCTATATCATTTTCTATTTTCTTACTGCCTCCATCTTTATAATCTATTTCTTTTACTAGGTGTGGAGTGATCAGGTGCCCGCCATTTGCTAGCGCCGAAAATGCTCGCACAGCTTCGATCGGGGTGAGAGCGATACCCTGCCCAAAGGCGGCATTGGCCAATTCTATCGGACGAGAACGGGTGAGATTCGAGACGAGACCTTTGGTTTCGTTTGGCAAATCGATACCAGTCTTCTCCCCTATACCGTACGAGAGCATATATTTTTTTTCATTGTCTGGACCGAGCTTTTGAGCCACAAAGACCATGCCCGTGTTGAGCGACTGATTCAAAACTTCTTGCATCGAAACAGTCCCGCGTGCTTTTTTATCAAAGTTGTTTATGGTGTGGCCATCGATGATGACCGATCCTTTGTCGGTATACATGGTCTCTGGGGTGACCACGCCAGCATCTATGGCACTCGCCATCACTATCGGCTTTATGACCGAGCCGAATTCATAAACCGATTCCACGAGTGAATTAGAGAAAATCAACGGATCTTTTTCTTTGGAAAAATCGTTTGGATTGAAATCCGGCAGTCCGCTCATGGCCACTATCTCGCCAGTCTTTGGATCTATCACGATCGCACCGAGAGAGGAAGCAGTATATTTCTCCAACGCCAAGGAAAGCTCGCTCTCCAAGAAACTTTGGACATTTGGTTCTATGGTGGTGACGATGTCACCTTCTTTTTCGGCATCAGAACTCAAAGTTTTCTTCAAATCAGTAAAAACTTCGGCAAAAAAGTTTAGGTATGGATTCTCGGTCGTGCGCGAGAGAGTAGTATTGTAAAAACGCTCTAGTCCATCCCGACCAGCGAGATCATCGCCAGCATAAGCCACGAGCCCGATTATCTTCGAAGCCATATTTTGGCCAGGATAAAAGCGCCACTTTTCTTTGTGGATATATACGCCTTTTATTTTTAGAGCCGAGATGGCGTCGGCATTTTCTTTGGTGATATGATTAGCGACTTCTTCGTATGGATCGCCGGCCTTGCTGGCTTTCGCGATAAACTGATCGTGATTTATTTCGATAATCGAAGAAATTTGCAAATAGGCAGACTCTGGATCGATTATTTGGGTAGGAGTGATGGATACTTTAAAACCAGTGATCAGGGTGGCAGCAGAAACTTTTTCTCCGTTCTTGCCAGAAAAATAGATAGACCCTCGATCGAATATACTCGAAGCAGGAGAGGCATACTGTCGGTCAGCGGCTTCGGTATACCTGGCTCCATGCACTATCTGTAAATAAAAAAGTCGACCGA